>CALZIH010000076.1 GCA_945787305.1 uncultured Desulfobulbaceae bacterium
CCGACAAACCTCCCTGCAACCTCGACAATGGCTCCGGCGGGAACGGAACGTAGACGCACCTCGGCAGGAACAGGTTCCAATTGTACCGGTTTGGGCGCAGCCTGCCCACCGGCGGTGACATTAACCGCCAACTCTGCTGGGAGAAAACCCTCTTTGCGCAGGTGCACAACTATCTCGCCAGCCATTAATTCTGCAGTCAGTGGGGTTGTACCCAAAATCTGATCCCCTTGGTTTACAGTGGCGCCGACAGGCTCCGAGGTAAGGATGAGTGTTCCCCATCCAGGTTGCAATTCTACCTCCACAACCTGTTGCTCACCACCCCCTGTTACCAAAAGTTGCTGCTCCAGAGGCAGATAGCGATCCAGCTCGAGCCTTAGGAGGTGCTCACCGGCAGCAATCTCTTGATCGATGAGCGGTGTTACCCCCAACAATCGGTCATCGACAAAGACACTGACCCCAGCCACCGGCCGAGTGGTAATGTCCACCATGCCCGGCAATTTTTCCATGACAAAAACGGCATGCCGTTCACTCTCTGCAGAGACGACAAGCTGCTCGGATAATTTTTGATATCCGGCCTTTTCCGCCTGCACAGTATAGGTACCATTCAAGGCCAGCAGGCTATGCCCAATCTTAAAGGCCAAGGGGAAGCCGGACACAGACAAGCTATCCGGTTCCGGTTGCACCGCCACTTCAATGCGCTGAGCACTCAGAAGAAAAGCAGCAGCGAACACAAGCAGCAGTAAAAGAATCCCGGCCGTAAACCAGCGCCCTTTGTTCCTAAACCTTTGTACCCTCGGACCTATCCGTGGTAACGACTTGCGCTCATCACGAGCTGGGCCGTTCTCCTCATCGCTGCTATCCAAAGGAGACAACGAGGGAGGAGTCAAAGAAACCTCACCGGCCCGCTGCACTTTAATTTCTACCCGGTCCCCGGCAAGGGCCCAAAGCAAAAGTGTATTGCCGATTCTGGTGATATCACCGGACTTAATCCAGGCTGAGCGCTGTAAATGTTCATCGTTGTGAAATACAGGGGCAGCGGTTTCGACGGCCTGGAGAAAGAGGTAGCCTCGCGATTCCGCCAACCAGGCTGCAACCGTATCTCCATCCGGTATTGGGACCTGGGCATCGGGGCCGGAACCGATGGCCAGAGGGAGGTCGGCATCGTTGAATTGACGGGTACCTTCAGGAGGGATAACCTCAATGACTCTTTTCAAATCACCTCCCTGCAATCAATATCCAGGTTAACCTGTTCATCCTCGGCCCGGACTTCAAGCACCTTACGTACATCCCGATATCCAGGCCGACTGCCGACAACGGTATATCGTCCCGGGCGCAAACGTAATTCCCGCCGGTTAAATTTACCTTGTCGTCCTATCCGGTAAATTACCACTTCGGTTTCATTGTCAGAACGGAGAATAACCGGCACCTGAAGACTCGCTGCCTGCAGTTGCCTTTTTACCGCTGTAAGCTGCGCCTGAAGCCGGGGGCCGGGTTTAACCACGGACTCGGCAAAGGCAAGGGTCTGTCGCGCTCCCTGCTGCACATCCTGTTCCTGTAGCCGCTGTGGCTGATCAAGAATAGCCTGAAGCGCGATGTCTAAATCCAACCGACGACCTGCTTCCCGTAGGCCAACCAAGGCAAAACTAGCCTGTGGGTCGATTTTCAGCGCCTGTTTACAGCGCTCTTGCGCCTGCCGCCACTGCTCGGCATGTACGAATCGTACATATTCAGTTTGTATACGGGCAAGTCTTTGTTGCAATGTAAGTTGCTGCAACTGTTTTTTCCCCTCGAGAACGGCTGGGGATTGCGGCCGCAATCCGGCAGCCAGGGTAAGCTGCTTGTTCGCCTCAGCGGCCCTGCCATCTTTGAGGGCCTGGAGGAACCCTCCCATGGCCCGCTCAAATTCCGCTTCTGCCTGGCGAGACTGAACACGATGCAAAGCCTGAGCGGCAGGAAGGTACTCGGGATCGAGATTTTTGGCCTCAAGCAAGAACGCCTGGGCGTCTTTCAAATCAGCTTGTTCTTCGGCATCGAGGCCCTTTTGATACAGGGCAAGAACCTGATCCAATGTCCGAGCCCGGGCAAGACCATGCATCGCTTGCTGATCTGTGGGAGAAAGTACCTGGGCACGGGTAAAAGCTTTGACAGCACCAGCACTGTCTCCAGCCTCCAACGCCGCATTACCGGCATCAATTGACTCGGCCAGCATTGCCGGCTTTTTGGCCAGCAAGGTTTGCAACTCATCTATGGCCTGCTGATACAACGACTCGGCCTGTACATATTGCTTATCTGCCAAAGATCGCTCTGCCGCTGTCACCTTGCCCAGCAATGCGGTAAAATCGCTTCCTCCCCAGGTACGGATATCATCGGCTTCGGCCATGGCCTGACGTTTAAGCCAAGAGTTACGCTTTTCCTCAACCGCTCGCAACGTTTCGAGGCCCGCAGAAGATTGACCTTCATCAGCTATTTCTATACCGGAAGGATTGGTTTCTTCTACGAAATGCCGTTCCTGTTGTACCGGAGCCCGAACTTTTTCCCTTTTATGGACAAGAAAAAAATACGCGATTATAGCTATATCTAAGATGAGAAACAGGGTAAAGGCAACCATGAGAACAAATAGAAGATTTCCCTTTCGCGGTATGTCTTCACCTGCATCGGGTGGCTGCAAGTCTGGTTCTTCCGGCCGCTTAACCGGTGGGGAATTTTGTGTGGTCAAGGCCTTCTCATTACTTGAAATTATTGGTTTCTTGCTGCTCTTCGGAAACCTGGTCTAATTGCGAGAAAGAAGCATCCTTCTCAGGGAGCATGCCGGTCTCACGGGCATAGATGGTGCGAAGCAGTTGCCGCCAGCGGGAGTACTGCTGTTCGGCCGAACCGGTCAAGCGTATGGTTTCGCCCTCCACATCGACCACAAGGGGCTCCGCCTCGGCCTGAAAGGAAATACCTAGCTCTTCAATGGCATCCCGGTTGATCTCCGCCTCCTTACTCTTCTGGTAGCCCGAATAGACAGATGCGCCCCCGCCAATCACCATCACATCACGCAGCGTTGAAGTCCGGGCTCTGGTATCGGAATCACTTGCAGCGCCAATGGCAATGGCACCGACAATGGCTGCTATACCGAGCACCTGACGAGTCAGAGCCTGCCGCTCCAATTCACGCATGGTTGAAACCTCTTCGCCACGAAACTTACGCCAGTCGTTATACGGTTCCCATAGGTCTTGATAGTATGCATCGTAAAACCCGTTAACCGCATCAACAAGCATGTTGTCACGGACCCGCAATTTACGTACCCGTTCAAGCATGGGGTCGTCCCGAGCCGGCAGACGAAGAACGAATATTTCCCCGGATGGATTCTGACCAAGATAGCCGGAAAAAGCATCCGGAGCCATGGCTGCAGCGTAGCGCAATTCAGCGACCTGTCTTATCTCCGTCAACTCTTCCATGGTAAGCCCACTGCGAAATTGAGCAATATCGTTGGCAATGGTATTAAACAGGTCCTGAAACATGTCTTTCTGTTCCGGTTCGGTCCTCCGTTCACGCTCAAATGGTTTCGTTGTTTCCGCATAGGTCTTGCGAAACCAGAGTCGATTACGGGCATCAAGGACTTCAACAGTGACGGCAGAGCTCTCTCCGTCTGAATATTCTATGCGTCCACGCACAAGCAGATCCGTTCCGTTGTCATCATCGGGAACAACACGAACAGTCCCCCAATAACCGGTTGACTGCATGGTATACTTGAGATGGATTGGAAAAAATCGCGCCTCGGCCTCCCTGATTTCCGGGGAGAGGCCCCGTCGTTCGTCCTCATCCGTGGGCAGTGAGCCGGGATCCAACACCTTTATGGAGACATCCAACAACTCCGAAGAACTCAACTCGCGATCCATGACCAGTGGCGCGACGCTGTCGGGCACCTGATTTCCCGGCACCCGCGCACAACCACCGGCAAGGAGAAAGAGGGCCAAAAATGCAATCAGGCCGCTGTATCTAAAAACCTTGCAAATCATTATGTACCCGCCTTGTATTTCCGATACTCTTGCCAAAGTTTTTCCTTCAGCTCGGGATCGGTTTCCTTTTCCGCAGCTTCCCGTAGCTGCCGAGCGACGATATCATCATCGCGGCCTAATCTATCCTGGTCGGAACGATCGCCGGTAGCGGCTGAACCGCCAGCCTGTCCCGGCTGCCCGGTACCGGGGGGGCCTGCCGTCGTTGTGTCACCCTGTCGACCGCTTGACTGGGCCGTCTTTCCATCACCTCGGCCCTCTTGCCCCTCTTGCCCTGCCCCCCCTTCTCCGGTATGGCCAACGCTACCCGAACCACTCCCGCCGCCGGATTCCCTCTGCCTTGGCTGACGGGCGGCAACCCGTTCCTGTTCTTTGAGCAACATTTCGTCAAAAGCCCCCAGAGACTCGGCCAGACTCTGATCAAGCTCAGCCACCTCTTCATCCATGGTCTTGACCCTTGAAGCCGGCAGTTCCGATTGTTCTTCAGGGCAGGGCAGGTCGACTACGGCCCCATGACCGGCACGTTGTTCCAGCTTTCCACAGTAATCACGGTTACGATCCTGCAGATAGCGGGCAAAAACAAGGAGCTCGCCCTCCTCCTGTACCGAGATGGTTCCTGTCGACCTCCGCAAGGCAATATCCTGGTGAATATTTGCCTGTACCCGATCCAGGGCAAGGACATTGGTCCGCAACCGGTCAATCTCTCCATCCTGCTCATGCTCTACGGCAAAGGTATTCTGTATGGAAAGCATACCAATCAACAAAATAAAACAGATAGGGTAAACAAAACAACGCATGCGCACGGCTCCCTTAAAAAAACATACTTAGAATAGTAAAACAGAGGACAAAGAAGGGCAATGATAAAAATTATCGATTAGATTACACCTTTCCAGAACTGAACACACCAACTGATCTGTTAGCAAAAATCCATTCCCATCTCTGCACTTGCCTCAATTACGTATTTCTGTTTCAATGCCTGTACGATCACCACACCGTTCTCAACCTGAGGAGTTGCCATGAAGCACCTGATAGCCTTTGTTGCCTTTCTGCTCTGCACCTGTATCGCAACCTCACTCCTTGCCGGTTCCGTTGTCGAACGAATCAACAAAAGTAAAACCCTGATTGTCGGCACACCGGGAGATTTCCCCCCTTTTACCGCGACGACGACTGCAGGTAACCTTATCGGCATGGATATTGACCTGGTGAAAAACCTGGCCTTCATGATGCAGGTCGCTATTCGATTTGAACGAATGGAATTTGCCAAACTCATACCTGCCTTGGAGGCGGGAACAATAGATATCGCCGTTTCCGGAATAACCATGAGCCCGGAACGAAACAGGCAGGTTGCCTTTATCGGCCCTTATGCCCTGTCCGGACAGGCTATTCTCGGAAAACGATCGTTGCTGGAACCGGTGACAAACCTGAAAGAGCTTGCAGATACCCCGTTGAAGATTGTCGCCCTCAAAGGGACAACCAGCGAATCCATAGCCGACAAATTGCCCAAGGCGACCATCACTCGTACCGATACTCTGGATCAATCGCTGATGCTGCTGCTGGAAGGCAAAGTAGATGCACTGCTGGCCGATTATCCCTTTTGCAAAGTGGCGGAGTTTCGCTATCCGGACAGGGATCTTGCCATGTTTGAAGAACCATTGACCTTTGAACCCCTTGGTATTGCCGTGACCGGTGACGACGCACTCCTCATCAACCTGTTGACCAATTATCTCAATATCATGAAGGGGTCCGGCGCACTGGAAAAACTTCAGGAACACTGGTTCAGAAACGATAAATGGATAAAAGAACTGCCGGACCTTGAATTTTTTCGAGCCCTGGAAGAGGCAAAGTAAGGTTGCAACAAATGAAGTTCAGTCGGATAGCCCCTGTAACATCGGCTGCCAATTAACGGATCTGGACTCTGCTATATCGGGCAAGAGTAGGGTGGCTCCGGAAAAACCATAGGACGTCATTGCCCGCTTGATAACCAACAGGGAATCACGAACTATCTCTGTCGGGTTATCGCCATGGAGATTGTAAACCAGCCCAAGCAACTCTACATCGCGGCTCTTGATTGCCTCAAGAGCAAGCAGGGTATGATTGATGGAGCCAAGACGAGGAGAGGTAACCAGGATCAGCGGGTACCGCCGCTGCTGCAGGTAATCGAGCAATAACAAATCTTCACAGAGTGGCACCAACAGGCCGCCTGCCCCCTCGACAAGAAGATACTCATGCTCAGCAGCCAGTTTTTCAGACGCCCGGCTGATCACCTCCGGGTCTATGGCGCTGCCCGCAAGGTGGGCCGCAAGATGGGGTGAGGCGGGAAAGGGAAAGCAGTAGGAACAGGTCAACCCCTGCTCGTCAAAATCGTTCCAGGGTGTTCCCATGAGCCTACGGTGAAGAACAATGTCCTCTGGCTTATCCTTGCACCCTGTCTGGACAGGCTTCTGGGTAATAACCGAGCCCCCCTGTGCCGACAAAAAGCCGGCTAATAATCCAGTGGCAACGGATTTGCCCACTCCGGTATCTATGCCGCAAATGGCGATGGTTGTATTCTTCATAACAATAAATTAACCTTTACAAATTAACAGTATACCCTGGATCTCCTGTTCCAGCAACCAAAGGCACCCATGGATTTTTACGATATCGCTGCCGTTTTGACAACCCTGGCAGCCCTGTTCAGTTACCTCAACCATCGCTATATTCGTTTTCCCAGCGCCATAGGGCTCATGGCCCTTTCCCTGGTCTTTTCATTTTTTTTGCTCGGCCTTGGCCGGTTCGGCATCCTGTATTCCGAGGTCCAGGCGAGGACGCTTCTTGGAGGACTGAACTTTCACGACACCCTGATGCATGGAATGCTCGGTTTTCTTCTTTTTGCCGGTGCCCTGCACGTCAATCTTGATGACCTCCTCCACCGTAAATGGATCATCAGCCTGCTTGCCACCTTTGGCGTGTTGCTTTCCACCCTCCTTGTCGGTGGATTAACCTGGCTCTGTCTGCACCTGCTCGGCCTTGACCTTCCCCTCCTCTATTGCTTGCTCTTTGGCGCCCTGATCTCCCCCACCGATCCCATTGCAGTGCTCGGCATCATGAAAAAAATCGGCGCCCCAAAGGAGCTGGAGACGACGATCACGGGAGAATCGCTTTTTAACGACGGCATGGGTGTCGTCATTTTTCTCTCCCTGCTTTCACTGTTACATGATGGCGCAGCCCCTGATTATGGGAAAATCGGAAAATTCTTGCTTGTCGAGGCTGGGGGTGGAATACTCTTTGGCCTTGCCCTTGGGTATCTCTGTTATGTTTTTTTAAAACAAGTGGATCAATATCAAGTCGAGGTTCTACTGACCTTGGCTACCGTGATCGGTGGCTATCGGCTTGCCGAACTTCTACACGTCTCTGCGCCGCTGGCCATTGTGACCGCAGGCCTGCTGATAGGAAACCATGGTCGTCATTTTGGCATGTCCCCGCTCACCCGGCGCCATCTCGACACCTTCTGGGAACTGATCGATGAAATCCTCAACGCGGTGCTCTTTGTCCTCATCGGCCTGGAAGTCCTGATCATCCCCCATGATAACCGCTATCTCATAGCTGCGGCCCTGCTTATCCCGACCGTCCTTTTTGCCCGCCTGATAAGCGTCGGCGGCGCCGTCGGCCTCTTGGCCGGATTAAACAGGCGCTACCATCGCGGCACCGTGGTCATCCTTACCTGGGCCGGCCTTCGCGGTGGTATCTCGGTGGCCCTGGCCCTTTCTCTGCCCGCCGGACCGGAACGAGCCGCAATCCTGACCCTCACCTACATTATCATGGCCTTCTCCATCCTGGTACAGGGGCTGAGCGTGGGTCGGCTGATCAAACGCTTTATGGTACAGGATGCGCCTCTAACAGACGGGATGCAAACAGAGCAGGGGGATGCTTGATACTCGCAACTCACAGCAATCATACCTGGACGATGCAACAGCACAGGGTATGCTTTTTGCAATCACAACACATCAATATTCACTCGAAACATGGACATGATACATTCTATGCGTACGTTCTCTCTCCTGGCGGTGGCCACCTGTCTGTTGTTGCTTGTGCAAGGTCTTATTCCTGGAGCGGCAACCTCTGAAGAATCAAAAGAAACCTTCAAAAAACAATGGAAAGGGGACTTTGATGAAATGCGTAATAAACGTAAAATTCGGGTTCTGGCACCCTATTCAAAGACCTTCTACTATCTTGATGGGGCTAAACAGAAAGGGCTCATTTATGATATCATGGTTCAGTTTGAAAAATACCTCCGTGAGGAGCTGAAAACTAAACACCTCAACGTCAAGATCGTTATCATTCCCACCCCCAGAGACAAGCTGCTCAGCGACCTTGTCGCCGGCTACGGTGATCTTGCCATCGGCAACTTGACCATAACCGATGCACGAAAAAAGCTGGTGGATTTTTCCACGCCAATAAACAGTACGGTTGATGAAATCCTGATCACCGGAGCGGATGAACCGGCACCAAAAAACATTTTTGACCTTGCCGGCAGGACAATATTCACCAGGAAATCCTCCAGCTATTACGAAAGCCTGCTGGCGTTGAACACCAACCTGAAACAATTCAAGAAAAAGCCCTTCAACATTGTTGCCGCCGATGAGTACCTTGAGGATGAAGACCTTTTGGAGATGGTCAATGCCGGCCTGATCCCGGCAATTGTCATGGATTCGCATAAGGCGGAACTCTGGGCCAAGGTCTACAAAAAGGTAAAATTTCACCCTGATGTCAAAATACGCAGCGAAGGAAAAATTGCCTGGGCCTTTCGCAAAAACAGCCCTAAACTGGCAAAGCAAGTCAACGCATTCCTGCAACAGAATCGTCAGGGAACCCTGTTCTATAACATGATCTTTAATCGTTACCTTGGTGATGCGGGATATTTAAAAAACAACACCTCCAAGGAGGAACGGAAAAAATTTGAACAGACCGTTGATCTGTTTGAAAAATACGGCGAACAATACGATTTCGACTTTTTGCTCCTCATGGCAATGGCCTATCAGGAATCCGGTCTTGATCAGAGTAGACGCAGCAAGGCGGGTGCCGTCGGTATCATGCAGATCCTGCCTTCTACTGCTGCGGATCCTAACGTGGCAATTAAAAATATCAACCGGCTGGAGAACAACATTCACGCCGGCACAAAGTACCTGGACTTCATGATCAACCGTTATTTTGAAAACGAGAAGATGGACCTGTTGAATAAGGGGCTCTTTGCCATAGCCTCGTATAACGCAGGGCCGGCCAAGGTGGCTCGTTTGAGACGGGAGGCGGAGGACGAAGGCCTTGATCCAAATGTCTGGTTTAATAATGTGGAGGTTATCGCCGCCAAAAGAATCGGTCGGGAAACGGTGCAGTATGTCAGCAACATTTACAAGTACTATATTGCTTACAAGTTAATCGACAGAAAACTGGTCAATAAACAAAACGCCAAGAGTTCATTGAAAGAAAATCTTGGTCGTAATTGACAACCCAATGCTTGGCGCGCTTGATTGCTTCCTGAATCCGTGACGAACGCTCATGGATTCAGGTGCGTGTTATTTTTTCACATCTACGGGAGACCAAGAATGCTAACCATGGCGTGGACGTATTTACTCTTAGCCGGAATCTTTGAAATTGGCTGGCCCGTTGGCCTGAAAATGGCTCAGGCTCCGGGTAAAACAGTTATCGGGGTTATATTTGCCGGTACCTGTATGATAATCAGCGGCTTTCTCCTGTTCCTTGCCCAGCGTCATATACCAATGGGCACGGCCTATGCGGTGTGGACCGGGATCGGTGCGGCAGGCACCTTCATTCTTGGGATATTCCTTTATGGCGATCCGGTCGGCGCAATGCGTATTTTTGCGGTGTTGCTTATCATCTCCGGTGTGATCCTGCTTAAGCTTGCCCATTGAGAAGACCTAGGGGTCGTGGGTAATCCCGGAAAAAAGGGGACATTTATTTACCATATCGTGACTGGGTGAATTCACCCTCCTTTCGAAAACAGCTAAATGGTCACCCTTTATTTTTGCTGATTACCATCAAAGCTCAGCTATTAAGTAGAAATGCCAGTGCGGGGCCTTCGATGTATGGGGACTGAATTTTTTTCACCAATCCGGGAGACAGATAAACTATTTTCTATTTATATTAATATGAAACAACGAGTTAAACAGATTTTTATGGTGATAATTAT
>CALZIH010000077.1 GCA_945787305.1 uncultured Desulfobulbaceae bacterium
CTGCAGTGACCAAGGTTGAAGAAGGTGGCGACGGGCTTGCCGTTCAGGCTGCAGACACTTTGCTTGGTGAAGATCTCACCATCAATGTGGATATGGTTGTTTTAGCCGCTGGTATGGTTCCGACAACAGTCAACGAACCGACCATCAACCTCTCCTATCGTCAGGGTCCTGCTTTTCTTGATCTTGATCTTTTTGATGGGTATGCTGATTCGAACTTCATCTGTTTTCCTTATGAGACCCGGAGAACTGGTGTGTACACCTGTGGTGGCGTTCGTAAAGCTGAAACCATGGAAGAAACCATAGACGATGCAACCGGTGCTACGTTAAAGGCCATCCAATGTATCGAGTCGGCTAACCGTGGCGTGGCCGTTCATCCGCGTTCTGGGGATATGACCTATCCTGATTTTTTCATGTCTCGGTGTACGCAGTGTAAGCGCTGTACTGAGGAGTGCCCGTTTGGCGCCCTGGATGATGATGAAAAGGGTACTCCGTTGCCCAACCCGACCAGATGTCGCCGATGTGGTACCTGTATGGGCGCTTGCCCTGAGCGGATCATCAACTTCTCCGACTATAACGTCGATATGATCGGCTCCATGGTCAAGGCCATAGAAGTTCCCGATGACGATGAAGATAAACTGCGTGTAGCTGTTTTTGTTTGTGAGAATGACGCCTATCCTGCCATTGATATGTCAGGCATGCACCGCAACAAGATGAACAGACTGGTCCGCTTTATCCCGGTACGTTGTCTTGGTTCGGTCAACATGGTCTGGATCAAGGATGCCATGTCTGCCGGAATGGATGGCGCTCTGTTGCTCGGTTGTCAATACGGCGACGACTATCAGTGTCACTTTGTCAAAGGTTCAGAGATTGCCAACAAACGTATGGACAATATCGGTGAGACCCTTGGCACACTAGGCCTTGAGCCTGAGCGTTGTGCCGTAAGGCAGATAGCAATCTCCGATTACGATAAGATTCCAGGTATCATAGAGGAATTTGTCGAGGAGGTCATTGAGATGGGCCCGAACCCGTTCAAGGGCTTCTAACCTCTCTGTTGTGTCGATACTGTTGCCATCCGATTGGTTTCGGATGGCAACGGAGAGATATTTTTGCTATAGAGTAACACCGTTCGACATATTGAATTACTTTCAGGACAGGAGGATAAAATGTCTATGAATGTGCAACCCGATCTTGATTTTATCAAGGACATGAAGGCTGCAGGTGGTGATACGCTGAAAAAATGTTTTCAGTGTGCAACCTGTTCAGTCGTCTGCCCGCTTTCTTCGGATGGAGACCCCTTCCCACGACGGGAAATGATTTTAGCGCAGTGGGGACTTAAGGAAAAACTTATCGGTGACCCCAACGTACTGCTTTGTCATCAGTGCGGCGACTGTACTGCCTATTGCCCACGCGGGGCAAAGCCTGGCGATGTCCTTGGTGCAATCCGTGCCTATAGCTATAAGTATTTCGGCTGGCCGGCAGGGCTCGCAAAACTGGCAAGTTCAGGCAAAAATATGCCGATGCTGATTGGGATACCTGCTGTAATAATCCTCATCGTGTGGCTTATTTCAGGAGGAATGCATATTCCGACCACTGAAGCATTTGCTCATGCCGGTTACGGACATTTTTTCGGTCATTGGGATTTTCGTCTGCTAGCGAAAAATGTTCTGTTTATCGACCTGATCATGCTGCCGGCTGTTGGTTTGGCACTTTATGCCTCGTACAAAGGGGTTTCCGCAATGTGGAAGGCGATGTCAGAAAACGCCGGTGTTGGCGAGGCCTTGTATAAGCCATCTGCGCCCCAGTTTATAAAAGAATTTCTCTGGCCCTCCGTGGTCGAGATAGTCCAGCATGATCGTTTCAAAAAATGTGAAACAAATGCAGATCGGCTTCGTGGGCACCTGCCTGTTATGTGGGCTTTCATTGCACTGCTTTTTGTAACAGGCTACTCCTTTTTTGCCCAAGACATACTTGGTATTTTTATTCCCTCATTACATGGTCCCATGTCTCTATGGAATCCTGTCAAGATCCTCGCTAACGTTGCAGCCATTGGTTTGGTCGTTGGTATAGGTATTCTCTGGGGAAACCGCAGCCAAATGGAGGCAGATGGACAAGCCAGCAATACCTTTTACGACTGGTTCCTGATCTGGATGATCATGGGGGTTGGCGTCACCGGTATCGGTGCTGAATTGTTTCGTCTGATCGGTATCGCATCAATCGGTTATGTTGTGTACTACCTGCATCTGGTATCGGTTATGATGCTGTTCCTCTACATGCCCTATACCAAATTTGCCCATCTCGTCTACCGCACCTTTGCCATGGCTTTTGAACGATATCGAGATAGTGCCTATGTGAAAAACCCGCTTCACGAAGAGTAAGTTAGTCATAACAGGGAATAAAGCCGGAGGCAAAGCCTCCGGCTTTTTTTTTCTTGTTTGCGTGACTACTGAGCTTCTCTCCATCTTAGGGCGATCACGTCGCCTTACAAGGTTGGTTTTAGGTTCGTTTATTTTCTCAAAGCTGACTGCTGCCATCTTTATTTATAATGCTGTATATCTGCACGGTTACATTCCCAGGTAGATCAAGGTTTACTGTCCTGAACTGAATATTTTCTTGTTTGCAAAAAAATACCTTGATTTTTATTTCGACGAGGATATATTAGCAAAGTTCATGCTGGCGTAGCTCAACTGGCAGAGCAGCTGATTTGTAATCAGCAGGTTGCGGGTTCAAGTCCCATCGCCAGCTCCAAGGAGATTACATGGAGTTCTGGGACAAAAGGAAGTTCCTGGGCTCTAAAATTACGTGTGGAGGGGTTCCCGAGTGGTCAAAGGGAACAGACTGTAAATCTGTCGGCGACGCCTTCGGAGGTTCAAATCCTCCCCCCTCCACCATATATAGCGCAGGCTAGATGCCTGTATTTTTCGCTCCATTATTGTTTGCTTAGTTAAGCGGGAATAGCTCAATTGGTAGAGCATCAGCCTTCCAAGCTGAGGGTTGCGGGTTCGAGTCTCGTTTCCCGCTCCATACAAGTAGACAATGAATAGGGGCGTTGTTGTATTTATCCCACAGTGATTTTTCGGGCCCACGTAACTCAGTGGTAGAGTACCTCCTTGGTAAGGAGGAAGTCACCGGTTCAAGTCCGGTCGTGGGCTCCACTATCAGTCGGTTTTTCTGTGCATCGACTGGCATGTTGAATTCTTGTCTGAGGAGACACGGTTATGGCAAAGGAAAAATTTGAGCGGACAAAGCCGCATGTCAATGTAGGAACCATAGGCCATATCGATCATGGCAAAACCACCCTGACGGCAGCAATCACCCGTGTGCTTTCAACCAAGGGTCAGGCCGATTTTACTGATTTCAGTGATATCGACAAGGCGCCTGAGGAGAAAGAACGTGGTATCACCATTGCTACCGCCCATGTAGAATATGAGACCGAGAACCGTCATTACGCGCATGTGGATTGTCCCGGCCATGCTGACTATATAAAGAACATGATCACCGGTGCAGCGCAGATGGATGGCGCTATCCTTGTGGTAGGAGCCGATGACGGCCCCATGCCCCAGACCCGTGAGCATATCCTTCTTGCCCGCCAGGTTGGTGTTCCTTCCATGGTTGTGTTTTTAAACAAATGCGACATGGTTGATGATGAGGAACTCATCGAGTTGGTTGAGATGGAGTTGCGCGAGTTGCTTGATAAATACGAGTTTCCCGGCGACGATACCCCGATCATTCATGGTTCAGCCCTGCAGGCCCTTGAGAATCCGGAGGATGAAGGAAAATCCAAATGCATCTGGGACCTGATGGAAGCTGTTGACTCATGGGTGCCGGAACCTGAGCGCGATGTAGATAAGCCGTTTCTGATGCCGGTTGAAGATGTGTTCTCCATCTCCGGTCGCGGGACGGTTGCAACCGGTCGTGTTGAGCGCGGCATTATCCATGTTGGTGATGAGATCGAGATTGTCGGAATCCGTGATACCGAGAAGACGACCATTACCGGTGTTGAAATGTTCCGTAAGCTTCTTGATGAGGGACAGGCTGGTGACAATATAGGCGCCCTGTTGCGTGGAACCAAGCGTGAAGAGGTTGTTCGCGGTCAGGTTCTTGCCGCTCCTGGCACCATTAATCCGCATAAGAAATTCAAGGCCGAGGCATACATCCTGACCAAAGAAGAGGGTGGTCGTCATACCCCGTTTTTCAACGGCTATCGTCCTCAGTTTTACTTCCGGACAACGGATGTGACTGGAGTGTGTACACTTGAAGAAGGTGTAGAGATGGTTATGCCCGGTGATAATATTCACATCACCGGCGAGCTGATCACCCCTATCGCCATGGAAGAAGGGCTGCGCTTTGCTATCCGTGAAGGCGGTCGTACTGTTGGCGCCGGCGTCATCAGCGAAATTATCGAGTAGAGTGCTACTCCCTTAGGGCTACTCTTTTTTTCCTGCGATTACGAATTTGGTAAAAATGCAGGATAGGAACAAGGTTTATCGATGAGAGATATCATTACCCTTGCATGTAAAGATTGCAAGCAGCGCAATTACACAACGACAAAAAATAAGCGTACAATTCCACATAAGTTGGAGCTGAAAAAGTTTTGTCCTTTTTGTAAAACCCATACAGCGCATAAGGAAACCAAATAGACAAACACATCGTATACTCGGTTTAAATAGTAGTTAAGCGATAAGTGTAGGCCAGTAGCTCCAATTGGTAGAGCATCGGACTCCAAATCCGAGGGCTGGGGGTTCGAATCCCTCCTGGCCTGCCAACTTTGTGAAAAGGTTATGCACTATTGATCGAGTACAGCGCGCTACTCATTGGTAGTCGCTGAATCTCAATGGATTCAGGTAGCCTTTCCATCTGGCTGGAATCGAGTGGACGACCTGTTAACGTATTGGTTAAAAAACTAATGACAAGCAACAAAAAAGGACAATCAGCTAAAGGAAAGCAGGCAGGTAAGGTGGCGAAGGGAGAATCACCCCAGGCATCGCCTTTTTCACCTCATGCCATCCGTGAGTTTGTCCAACAGGTACAAGCTGAATTTAAGAAAATCGTCTGGCCGGATAAAAAGGTAACGATGGGGCTGACTGGGTTCGTCATTGTTCTTGTATTTGTGTTATCCATTTATCTTGGTTCTGTTGATCTCCTTCTCGGCAAGCTTGTTTCTTCAGTTCTTCAATAGCAGCAACAGGCTTTTTCAATGGCAAAAAAATGGTACATTGTTCACACCCACACCGGGTTTGAGAGCAAGGTCAAGGCTACCCTCGAGGAACGTATTCGATCAGCCGAACAGGAAGAACTGTTTGGTGACATCCTTGTTCCCACTGAGCAAGTTGTTGAGATGGTCAAGGGCAAGAGGAAGACTTCTGATCGAAAATTTTTTCCTGGATATATTTTGGTTCAGATGGAAATGAACCAGCACAGTTGGCATACGGTCCAGGAGACACCCAGGGTGACAGGGTTTGTTGGGGTTAATGCAAATCAACCCATTGCCGGTAAAGATTTGCACACCCTGATTCCATCGCTTACCGATGAAGAGGCTCAAAAAATTATTGGTCGCATCGAGGAAGGGGCAAGTGCGCCTAAGCCTAAAGTTATTTTTGCTGAAGGTGATGCCGTGCGTGTTATTGACGGACCATTTGCCAATTTTCAAGGCGTTATTGAGGAAGTATACCCAGATAAAGGCAGGGTTAAAGTTATGGTTTCCATTTTCGGTCGATCAACCCCGGTGGAACTTGAATATATACAGGTAAGTAATAATTGACGAAATGTGTAAATAAATCGTCCGTCATAAGGGAAGCTACAACGTAGGTCTACATTGACTGGAGCAGGTATCGGTTTTTTACAAAGCAGAAAATAGTACTCCAGGTAATAACCATGGAGGAGTAATCAATGGCAAAAAAAATACAATCATACATAAAACTGCAGATTCCCGCTGGTAAAGCAAACCCTTCACCGCCTGTTGGTCCCGCGCTTGGGCAGCATGGTGTGAATATAATGGATTTCTGCAAGGCGTTTAATGCCAAGACCCAGTCTGCAGGAGATACTATTATACCGGTTGTTATAACCGTGTATAATGATCGTTCCTTCAGCTTTATTACCAAAACACCTCCGGCTTCGGTTCTGCTTCTTAAGGCCGCTGGTATTGCAAAGGGATCGAGTAACCCTAAACGGGAGCGTGTTGCCGAACTGGGCAAGGATAAAATCAAAGAAATAGCAGAGATTAAAATGCCTGATTTGAATGCCTACGATATTGACCACGCCGTACGTATTGTCGAAGGAACAGCTCGAAGCTGCGGAATTACCGTTGTAGATTAAGCTGTAAAAATAATTCGTTTACCTGCATACATGCCCCGGTATGCCAGGGAGAAGAGAGAGGGGATCTCATGGCTAAACACGGAAAAAATTATAGAAAAGGTTTTGAGTCCATAGATCGGACACAGCTGTATGAATTGGAAGAGGGTATATCTCTTGTCCTTGAGGCAGCCTATGCCGGGTTTGATGAATCCCTTGATATCGCAGTTCGTCTAGGTGTTGATCCCAGGCATGCTGATCAAATGGTCCGTTCAAGTGTTATGCTGCCGCATGGCACAGGTAAGCAAGCTAGAGTACTGGTTTTTGCCAAAGGCGAGAAAGAAGCCGAAGCATTAGCTGCCGGTGCTGACTACGCCGGCTCTGAAGAGATCATCAATAAAATCAAAGACGGCTGGCTAGAATTCGATAAAACCATAGCTACACCCGACATGATGGGTGAGGTAGGTAAGATTGGCCGAGTTCTTGGACCGAGAAACCTGATGCCCAATGCAAAGCTGGGCACGGTTACTTTTGATATAGAACGTGTTGTTACTGAAATTAAAAAAGGCAAAGTGGATTTTCGTGTGGATAAGGTTGGTATCGTTCACGCTGCTGTCGGGAAGAAGTCTTTCGGCACCGATAAAATCAGAGATAATATCGTTGCCTTTGTTGATAAACTTATTCAGCTGAAACCTTCATCTAGTAAAGGTATTTATCTGAAATCAATCGGCATTTCAAGCACAATGGGGCCAGGGGTTAAAATCGATCCCTTTCAGGTTCAAACACTCATCAAAGGCAATCAATAAGGCCTTTATGTTACACACCATATGGGCTGTTTTCGCATGACATGCTTATTTAGCTGTTTGTGTCAATAATCCTTGGTGCAAGAGGATCCGAACACGGTTACAAACCGTCGTTTAATTTTAGAAATTCGGGAAGGTCAGAGACAGCAGGTGCGAGAGTGTAATGGCTGCTGCGTTAGCAACAGTCGCCTGCCGAGACCAAAGGACAGCAATCAGATTTTGATATGTTGTTATTTTGTCTTCCTCCTCTACTCTGTCTAACTGTGACTGACCCGCAACCAAAGAAGGAGGTATAACAGTTGAATCGCAATGAAAAGGCTGGCAAGGTCCGTGACTTGAATGAGACCTTCAGCAAGGCCAAGTTTGCGGTAGTTGCTGATTATCGTGGGCTCAAAGTCACGGAACTTGAGAAACTGCGTGGCGAACTACGCCAGAATAACGCGAATGTTCAAGTTGCCAAAAACACATTGCTCAAACTTGCCGTTCAGGGAACTGATTTCGAAGCTCTCAGTGAGAGTTTCACCGGTACGACCGCTATCGCTTTCAGTTTCGATGAACCCGTCGGTGCCGCCAAGGCTCTTTCAGAGTTCACGAAAGAGTACGAGGCCTTTGAAGTACGTTCCGGAGTTATGGATGGAAAGGTACTCACGGCCGATGATGTCAAGGCAATAGCGAAGCTGCCGAGCAAGGAACAGCTTCTTGGTCAACTGTGCGGTGTTCTTGTTGCCGTACCGACCGGACTTGTACGAGCTTTGAATGGTGTGCCGAGCAATCTTGTGTATGCATTGCAGGCAATTAAAGAACAGAAAGAGAACTAAGTAACTCGATTATATATCAGGAGGAAAGACAATGTCTGATTCTATTGAACAGGTTGTAGAAATTGTAGAGAAAATGACCCTTCTTGAGGTTGCCGATTTAGTAAAGGCCCTTGAGGAAAAATTTGGTGTATCTGCTGCAGCACCCGTTGCTGTTGCTGCAGGCGGTGCCGCTCCTGCCGATGGCGGCGGAGCTGCAGAGGAGAAAACCGAATTTGACGCAGTCTTAACTTCTGCCGGTGACCAGAAAATTAAGGTCATCAAAGAAGTTCGCGCTATTACTTCACTTGGTCTGAAAGAAGCTAAAGCCCTTGTTGAAGGTGCCCCGACACCCGTTAAAGAGGGTGTAACCAAGGAAGAAGCTGCTGAGATTAAAGAAAAGATCGAAGCAGCCGGTGGTAGCGTAGAAGTTAAGTAGCATCGTTTGTACAGGCATGTACCGTAGGCAATGCCTACGCGCAATGTCGGGTTTTGGTAAGGCAACGCTACAGAGGCATGATCCTCTGTAGCGTTCCTGCGTTTGAGGGGAGTTTATTGTTTACCGGCCCTATTTCTGGTAAAATATACGCTTAATCAAGTGGTTATGCGGTTTTTTCCGGGGTCGGTGTTTCGTGGAATATTTTGAGGAAAACCATGAAGAGAGTTCGTAAAAGTTTTGCCAAGACAAGCCAGATAGTTGAACCACCGCATCTTATTTCCATGCAGCGGCATTCTTATGATCGTTTTTTGCAACGCGATGCTGAACCGGATGCCCGTGAGGATTTTGGCTTGCAGGCGATTTTTAATAATATTTTTCCCCTTACCGATTTTAATGGACTTTGCTCCCTTGAATTTGTTCGCTATGCTTTCGGTGATGCGAAATATACGGTTGAGGAGTGCATTGAACGAGGCATGACCTTTGAGGTTCCTGTCAAGATTACGGTACGTCTGATCACCTTTGATGTTGATGAAGAAACCGGAGTTCAGTCCGTCCGTGATATTAAAGAACAGGAGGTATTTTTAGGCTCGCTACCTCTTATGACCCAAGACGGTGTTTTTGTGGTCAACGGTACTGAAAGGGTAGTTGTTAATCAGTTACAGCGTTCACCTGGCCTCTTCTATACCCATGATAATGGAAAATCGCACGCCTCTGGTAAACGACTCTATTCTGCTCGTATTATACCTGTAAGGGGCTCATGGCTGGATTTTGAATTTGATATAAAAGACGTTTTGTATGTGCGAATTGATCGCCGCCGCAAATTACCGGTAACCGTGTTGCTCAAAGCCCTTGGATATAATGATGAAGAGCTGCTGCGGGAGTTTTACCATATCGATACCGTTGACGTGAACCAGGGGAAATACTCTCTTCACTTTCAACCTCAGACCTTTATTGGTACCCGATTGACCGATGATCTGGTGAGTCCTGAAAGCGGTGAGGTGATCGGCAAGAAAGGCCGCAAGGTCTCAAGAGCTCTTGCCAAACGTATTGAGCAGGCCGGAATACAACGGGTACAGGTGCAGGGCGAAGACCTTATCGATCGTATTTTGCTATCCGACCTGGTCCATCCTGCCACCGGGGAAATACTTGTCCTTGGCAATGAACCGATAACCGAAACCATCCTTGCATCCATTGAAGAGGCAGGCGTTACCAGCTTTGAATTACTTTTTATTGACGGTGTAACGGTAACGGAAGCTTTTCGTAAGACATTGTTTGTCGATAAGGTAAAGGACACAGAGGAGGCATTGATTGAAATTTATCGTCGCCTTCGACCTTCCAGCCCACCAACTCCAGAAGTGGCTCAATCTTTTTTTGAAAATCTCTTCTTTAATCCCTCTACCTACGATCTATCAGAGGTCGGTCGTTATAAAATCAACGCTAAGCTGGATCTGGAAACCGCCATTGATAATCGTACCCTGACCAAAGAGGATATTGTCCAGGGTGTAAAGCATCTTGTTCGTATTAAAGACGGCCTGAAGGATGGCGATGATATTGACCATCTAGGAAACAGGCGAGTACGGACCGTCGGTGAACTGGTTGAAAACCAATACCGAATGGGACTGGTTCGTATGGAGCGTGCGATCAAGGAACGTATGACCCTGCAAGAGGTGGAAACAAGTTCTTTGGAACGTCCCAGCTCTCCCAGTTTATGGACCAAACGAATCCCCTTTCCGAGGTAACCCATAAGCGTCGTCTGTCGGCACTTGGACCTGGTGGTCTTTCCAGGGAAAGGGCAGGTTTTGAGGTTCGTGACGTTCACCCAACCCATTATGGACGAATTTGCCCGGTTGAAACACCAGAAGGGCCGAATATCGGCTTGATTGTGTCTTTGGCCACCTATGCCAAAGTCAATCCTTATGGCTTTATTGAAACGCCGTATCGTCTGGTTGAAGATCGTAAAGTATCGGAAGAGTACTCCTATCTCTCCGCTCTGCAGGAACAGGATCATGTGATTGCACCATCCAAGGTGCTGATGAAAGATAATGCCATCATGCAGGATAGTTTGATCGCCAGACAGGAGGGCGAGGTTTCCATGGTGTCTGCTGATGATATAACCCGTATGGATGTCGCACCAAACCAGTTGGTTTCAGTTGCAGCTTCCTTGATTCCCTTTCTGGAAAACGACGATGCCAACCGGGCACTCATGGGATCGAACATGCAACGGCAGGCTGTGCCACTTTTGAAAACAGCCTCACCACTTGTCGGGACCGGTGTGGAAAAATACGTAGCCCAGGACTCTGGTGCCTGTCTGCTTTCCGGTGGAGACGGGGTGGTTGAGGATGTGGACGCCAACCGGGTTGTTGTTCGTTACGATGAACCTGGAACCGATGGCTTTGATACCGGTGTAGGGGTCTACCGTTTATCCAAATATAAAAAATCCAATCAGAACACCTGCTTTAATCAAAAGGCCCTCGTCCTTCCCGGTGAACGGGTAGCCAAAGGTGATGTCCTTGCAGATGGCCCATCCTCGGAGATGGGTGAACTTGGTCTGGGCAAGAACATAACCATCGCCTTCATGCCCTGGCGAGGGTACAATTTTGAGGATTCAATCCTCATTAATGAGCGACTGCTAAAAGAAGATACCTTTACATCGGTTCATGTGGAAATCTTTGAGACCATGGCGCGGGATACCAAGCTTGGAAAAGAAGAAATCACCCGTGATATTCCCAATGTCGGTGACGAGGCCCTGCGCAACCTGGATGATTCCGGTATAGTTCGTATCGGTGCTGAGGTACGTTCCGGTGATATGCTGGTTGGTAAGGTTACCCCCAAAGGGGAGACGATGTTGTCGCCGGAAGAAAAATTGTTGCGTGCCATTTTCGGTGAAAAGGCCGGCGATGTCAAAGATTCCTCCTTGCGCGTACCTCCAGGAGTTGAAGGAGTGGTCATTGATGCAAAAGTATTTTCACGCAAGGGCGTCGATAAGGATGAGCGATCATTGATTATCGAAGAGTTTGAAGTCGAACGTCTGAACCGCGATATGGATGATGAGCTGAAAAGCCTCAAAAAGGGTGTACGTAAAGATCTTTCTGAGCTCATAATCGGTCGGACTGCCAAAAGTGATATTGTCGATAAAAAGGGAAAAATACGTCTCAAGCTCGGCAAAAAGATAACAATAAAATCATTGGACACTATCGATTTCTTTGAACTCTATTCGCTCGATTTTTCCGAGCGTGGCAAATATGAGGCTGAAATCGAAGTCATATTTGAGCGTTATAAGAAACAGGCTGCAATTGTCCGTAGTCGCTATGAAGGCATTGTCGAGCGGATGGAAAAAGGCGATGACCTGCCGCCGGGTGTGGTCAAGATGGTCAAAATCTATGTTGCCACCAAACGTAAACTTGCCGTGGGCGATAAGATGGCCGGACGCCATGGCAACAAGGGTGTCGTTTCTCGACTGCTGCCAGAAGAAGACATGCCCTTTTTTGCCGATGGTACAACCGTCGATATGGTATTGAACCCTCTTGGTGTTCCTTCCCGAATGAATGTTGGCCAGGTGCTTGAATGTCATCTTGGATTCGCAGCTAAAAAGTTGGGAGAACAGATTGCAGGGCTTGCAAGAAAACATGAGGTTGATGCTGTCCGCAAGCGACTGGAGAAAATTTACTCCCCGGAAGAATATCACCAACTCACCGATGGACGCAGTGACGATGAGTTGATTGATATGGCTAGGAAATATTTTCATGGCCTCCATGTTGCCACTCCTGTTTTTGATGGGGCTTCGGAGCCGGAGATCAGAGAGATGCTGGTTGAGAGTGGTGTTGACGAGGTTGGCCAGTCTACGCTGTATGACGGGTTGACCGGAGAGCGCTTCGACAATCAGGTCACCGTTGGTGTGATGTACATGTTGAAATTGCACCATCTGGTTGATAACAAGATTCATGCCCGATCTACAGGACCGTATTCACTTGTAACCCAGCAGCCGCTTGGCGGTAAAGCTCAGTTTGGTGGCCAGCGTCTTGGTGAAATGGAAGTTTGGGCCATGGAAGCTTACGGTGCGGCCTATACCTTGAAAGAGTTTTTGACTGTGAAATCCGATGATGTCGAAGGAAGAACGACCATGTATGAGAAAATCGTTAAGGGAAACAATTTTCTCGAAACAGGTCTGCCGGAGTCGTTTCATGTACTGGTCAAAGAACTCAAAGGGCTGTGTCTTGATGTGGAATTATTAGAAGAGGAGTAACGTTCAATAGCACCTCACGGAGTCTTTGCTTACCTCTTCGTCCATTTTGGCCTTCTCGAAAAGCACCAGTTTGCTTGGAAGTTCTCAATGAACAAGGTAAGCGTAGACACCGATTTAAGGCGCTACTGAACAGTTACGATTCAGGGTAGAGGGTATGTATAACCCCTCATCTAAATAGTTACGAAGAGTAAAAGTGGAAGCGTGTGGGTGATTAAACCCGGAAACTTTCAACGTTCAACTTTCAACTCCTATAGGGTGATTTCGTGGAAGAACTGTTCAACTTCTTTTCAAAACCGAAGGGTCCTGTCAGTTTCAATAAAGTAAAAATATCTTTAGCCTCCCCCGGCAAGATACATGAGTGGTCGCATGGCGAGGTGAAAAAGCCGGAAACCATTAATTATCGGACTTTTAAACCGGAACGTGATGGGCTTTTTTGTGCCAAAATATTCGGCCCGGTTAAAGACTACGAGTGTAATTGCGGTAAATACAAACGCATGAAACACCGCGGCGTGGTGTGCGAAAAATGTGGTGTTGAAGTTATTCAGTCTAAAGTTCGTCGTGAACGTCTTGGTCATATTGAGCTGGCTGCCCCTGTTGCCCATATCTGGTTTCTCAAGAGCTTGCCGTCAAAAATTGGCGCTATTCTTGACATGACCCTAAAGCAGTTGGAGCGTATTCTCTATTTCGAGTCTTATGCGGTTGTTACCTCAGAGGTAGAATCTCTTCCAGTTGGTTCCCTGCTAAATGAGGAGCAGTATCGAGCGCACCTTGAAGAACATCCTGGACAGTTCAAAGTCGGGATTGGCGCAGAGGCGATTCGTGAGATGCTGATGGCCCTGGATTTGCCATCTCTTTCCGAGATGCTGCGTCGGGAGATGAAGGAAACCGGCTCCGTATCCAAGCGCGCTAAATTTGGTAAGCGGCTAAATGTTGTCGAAGCCTTTCGAGATTCTGGTAATCGACCGGAATGGATGATTTTGGAAGTTATTCCCGTTCTGCCGCCGGATCTTCGCCCTCTGGTTCCGCTCGAAGGTGGCCGATTTGCCACTTCCGACTTGAATGATCTCTATCGAAGAGTCATAAACCGCAACAATCGTTTGAAACGATTAATCGAACTTGACGCCCCGGATATTATCATCCGCAATGAAAAGCGCATGTTGCAGGAAGCGGTCGATGTCCTATTCGATAACGGACGCCGTGGCAGGACCATTACCGGTCCCAACAAGCGGCCATTGAAATCCCTTTCAGACATGCTTAAGGGGAAGCAGGGACGTTTTCGACAGAACCTGCTCGGAAAACGTGTCGATTATTCCGGACGTTCCGTCATCGTCGTCGGTCCCCATCTCCGCTTGCACCAGTGTGGTCTCCCCAAAAAGATGGCCCTGGAGCTCTTCAAGCCCTTTATCTATAACCGGTTGGAAACCTTGGGATATGTCACCACCATTAAAAGCGCTCGTAAGATGGTTGACAAAGGGACCAAAGAAGTCTGGGATGTCCTTGATGATATTGTCCGGGAGTATCCTGTTATTCTCAACCGTGCTCCCACCCTGCATAGGCTTGGGATGCAGGCTTTTGAGGTGGTATTGATTGAAGGGAAGGCCATTCAGCTGCATCCTCTAGTCTGCGCCGCTTTTAATGCCGACTTTGATGGCGATCAGATGGCTGTCCATCTGCCGTTATCTGTCGAAGCTCAGGTTGAAGCCCGGGTTTTGATGATGTCCACAAATAACATCCTTTCTCCAGCCAACGGCGGGCCGATTATTATACCAAGCCAGGATATTGTTCTTGGCCTGTATTATATGACCCGCGAACGGTTTGGGGTCACCGGCGAGGGTTCTGTGTTCTCCTCGCCTACTGAAGCCAGAATTGCCTATGATCATGGTGCAGCCCACATGCAGGCCGTGGTGAAAGTACGCATAGACGGCACCATTGTTGATACGACAATCGGTAGGGTACTTGTCAGTGAGTTGCTGCCCGATACGGTGCCGTTTGCCCTGGTCAATAGGGAGCTCTCCAAGAAAGAACTGGCCTTTCTGATCGATTATACCTATCGACATGCCGGTACCAAAGATACGGTCATCTTGACTGATCGCCTGAAGGATCTCGGCTATGAGTACGCTACTCTTGCAGGTATTTCAATCTGCATCAATGACATGAAAATTCCTGTCCGAAAGGAGGAGTTTGTCGAGGAGTCTGAAAAAGAGGCGGCCGATGTTGATGTGCAATACTCGGACGGCTTGATCACTGATGGAGAGAAATACAATAAGATTGTTGATATCTGGTCGAAGGCCACTGACAAGATCACCAAGGAGATGATGGATGAAATGGCTGTTGATTATGTTCGTGACCAGGACAACAACATCCATGAGATCAAGAGTTTTAACTCTGTGTACATCATGGCCGATTCCGGTGCTCGTGGATCCAAGGACCAGATCAGGCAGTTGGCTGGTATGCGTGGCTTGATGGCCAAACCTTCCGGTGAAATCATTGAGACCCCGATCAAAGCCAATTTCCGTGAGGGACTAACGGTTCTCGAATACTTTATTTCAACCCACGGTGCGCGAAAAGGTCTTGCGGATACAGCATTAAAAACAGCTAACTCCGGTTATTTGACCAGGCGACTTGTCGATGTGGCGCAGGATTCGACCATCGTTATGAAAGATTGTGAAACCATGCGCTATACAGAGGCCGAACCGTTGGTTGAAGGCGGTGAGGTTATCGTCCGAATTGGAGAACGTATCCTTGGTCGAGTAGCGAGTGAGGACATAATCGATCCCCATTCAGGCGATACTCTGGTGGGTATGGATGAAGAAATAACCGAGGAAAAAGTAGAGGCCATAGAGGCCGCAGGCATTGATCAGGTCAAGATCCGGTCCGTTCTTACCTGTGAAGCGAAACGTGGTGTTTGTGCCATGTGTTATGGTCGGGACCTTGGTCGCGGGCATATGGTCAATATCGGGGAGGCTGTCGGCATAATTGCAGCTCAGTCCATTGGTGAACCGGGAACGCAGCTGACCATGCGTACCTTTCACATCGGTGGTACCGCCAGTCGCGCCGTTGAGCAGGACGA
>CALZIH010000078.1:0-1044 GCA_945787305.1 uncultured Desulfobulbaceae bacterium
AATTCACCTGCTCGCCCTTCAGGGCGTCCAGCAGCGGCTCATCTGCTTTGTCATCAACCACACGATATCACAACAGGATAATCGTGTAATTTCTTTCGCGCATCTGAACCACTGCCAAACCCTCACGGATTCAGGAAGGAAGCAAAGCCCGGCACTCGTAAGTGGTCAGGGGGTAACCTTTGCCATGATTTTCTTGAAAAGTGCGATAAATCGGCTATCGCTATCGATTAGGAACTGTATGTCGGCCCGCTTGCCAAGCTTGGGGCGCTGCTCAAGCAGAATAGTGGTGGCGAGCTGAGCGCCGAACCCCGTGATCACCCTGCAGTTTTGGCGCTGCCCCTTCCTCCCACTGCTGAAATGAGCAGTCAGTGCTCTGCAACTGGTGCTGCCGAAACGCTCGCCAAAGCGGTCATGCAGCTCTTTGCTCAGCCGACGGAAGGCCCGGTTGCCAACCCCACCTTTTTGCGTCGGCCCGAGATAGATGCCAAGGGCCATTTCTGCCCCGCTCAATGCGCCACAGGTACTGCCGGCTCCGCCCATACCACCACAAAAACCGGACCCGAGACTCACCGCGGTAGCAGGAGGGAGCCCTCCGTTAAAAGCCTGGTTTAAGACGAGCAGGACCGCCTCCGAGCAGCAAAGTCGATGGGCAACGTAGTAATTTTCTGCCCTTTTCCCAGCCAACTCGGGGAGTTCCATCATAAGATCTGTAGCCTTCATGGGATGAAATTTCTAATTTTTTTCTCTTACAAGGGGTACAATACAGTAAAACATGCAGCAAAATAAAAATCGTTGGCACCGTATGGCCCCGCAGGGCCAGAAAGAAAATTATTTCCCTCCGCCATAGCTGCACTTATAAACTTAATATCTTTGAGAATAACACCCATCACTTTGGGTTACAAGTTCTAGACGAGGCAGTCCCGATGTATCCATTGTCGGAAAACTGGTAGTACTTGGAATGATATATAGTAATCCATCATCTTCAAGTTGAAGCCGGTATGTTCCTATATGGTTTTCACTATGATTAAGAGGGTCAGATTCGTT
>CALZIH010000078.1:1083-11081 GCA_945787305.1 uncultured Desulfobulbaceae bacterium
CCGACAAGTTCCCCTTTATCCTCAACCGGGGCCCTGCGTATACCGGCCCGGTAGATTAAACGGGCAACATAACGTATGTCCATATCTACGGGAACGGTAATCACCGGTTTGGTCATAACCTCATAAACATTCACCTCTGCCGGGGAGCGATTGGCCATGATCACCCCTTTGATAAAGTCCTGAACGGCCACAATACCCCAGGCATCATCGGCATGCCGTTTTTCGACAAGGAGACACCTGACTTTTTCAGACCGCATTTTAGCGGCAGCCTCCTGGGCGGTGGCCATGCCGTCAATGAATTTGATCTCCTCATGAATCACATCCCCTGCCCGTACTATAGAGGTGTTTTCAGATGCCATAACTCTCTCCTTTAGGTAACCTTCTTTTACTGCTTAGAAATAACTATCTCGGACTTCGTCTCTGAATCTTTCCATCTGGCTTTCAAGACCCACAACCTGCTCGACAGGAACCACAAAGGCAATGCCGGTTCCCGGCTCATGAAACTTCCCTGCCTCTTGTATGCTTTTCAAAATCTTGCTCACAAGATGCTCTTCAACAAGCAGCAGGGCAATATCAGTTTGTGCCTCCAGGGACAGGCCAAAAAATGTTTTCGCCTCGTGAACGCCTGTTCCCCTTGCCGGAATGATTGTTGCTCCGGTTGCACCCGCAGCTTTTGCCGCATCAACAATAGTGTCGGTTATGTCTGCCTTTACCGAGGACAAAATAAGTTTAAAGCGCATTCTACTTCTCCATTTTTTTCATACTGCGTTGTGTCATGCTGCGTCGTGTTCGCCAGTGCATTAACTGCGCATACCCCATAACGGATATAATAGGAAAAAGACTGGCAAATGCGATCAATCCAAAACCGTCCAGGGCTGGATTCCTGCCGGGTACGGTGGCGGACAACCCAAGCCCGAGAGCGGCCACCAGCGGTACAGTTACCGTAGAGGTTGTGACACCGCCGGAATCATAGGCCAGCGGGATGATGCTTTTCGGGGTAAAGATGGTCTGAATTATGACAATGATATAGCCGGCAAGAATGTATAGATACAAAGGGGTTCCGGTGACAATACGAAATGTGCCGAGGCTGATACCAAATGCTACCCCCACGGCCACAGTGATTCTCAAGCCCCATTGACTGATTGTCCCTGCGGAGACCTCATTGGCCTTATAGGCAACGGCGATGAGCGAGGGTTCGGCAACAGTGGTTGCAAAACCGATCATGGCTGCAAAAAGATACACCCAGCCATAGGCCTTCCAGTCGGCAACGGCAGCCACTTCCCCTGCACCATAGATAAATGCAGGATCAGAGAGCTGGGCAGCCATTATCTTTCCCAGGGGGAACAGTGCTTTTTCAAGGCCGGCCAGAAACAGGGCAAGACCGATAACCACATACACACCGCCGACGATGAGCCGTCGCAGGTGTGGAATCGGCATGCGCAGGACCAGGAGCTGGAAGCAGGTTATGAGAAGAATGATCGGCAGCACATCCCTCAAGGTGGCAAGAAGAACCTTACTGAAATCGTATATAAATTCCATAGGAAAGCCGTCTTTCACCTAAAAATGATTAAGCCGTAGCCCATGACGAAAATCATGGGTAAGAGCGAGGCAAAGGCGATAAGACCAAATCCATCAACAAGAGGGCTACGCCCCCTGATGGTAGAGGCCAGTCCCACCCCCAAGGCGGCAACCAGAGGAACGGTAATGGTGGAGGTGGTAACGCCGCCGGCATCATAGGCAATACCGATGATTTCCTTTGGGGCAATGATGGTCATCAACATAACAATACCATAACCGCCGATGATCAGGTAATGAATGGGCCAGCCCCGGAGAATACGCATGACCCCTATAAGAATGGCAAGTCCCACGGAAAAAGCGACGGACATCCGCAGACCAAAAGCATACTGTTTGAGTGATTCCGGATCGGAATCTATCAACCCTCCTCGTCCGGCAATCTCTGCAGCTTTTGCGGCAACCGCTATCAGAGCCGGCTCTGCCACTGTAGTCGAAAATCCAAGGGCAAAGGAAAACAAGAGCAGCCAGAACAAACTGCCCTTCCTGGCCAAGGCATGGGCCATGGCCTCGCCGATTGGAAACAGCCCCATTTCCAACCCCTGTACAAAAAGGCTAAGGCCGACCACAACCAAAAGGGCGCCAAAAAGGACTTCTCCCATTTGTGGCAAGGGCTGCTGCAAAACAACAACCTGAAAAAAAGCGATGACCAGGACTATAGGTAACAGGTCAGTGGCAGCACTCTTCAGTTTTTTCAGAATTACGGCGATGATCATTGTTTTATCTCTACATCAGGAACTGGCCCTGTACACATTAGCCAACCAATCCTTCAACCATCAGAAGATTTTTTTATTAGCAGGTAACGGAATATTCTCAAAGGCTAGTTTTTTCGACGCTTTTCATCGGCCGATTTGATTTTTTCAAGCAGTCCGTTCAGGTCCACCGGTTTCATGATGTAATCAAAGGCACCTTTTTCCATTGCTTCTATACCGGAACCTGTTGTTCCATGCCCGGTAAGCATAATGACCTCAATTTTCGGATCATGTGTTTTTATACCCTCCAGGACATCAAGCCCGTTCATGTCCGGCATTTTCAAATCAAGAATAACAATTTCAGGCTCAACGTCTTCCAAGGCGGAAAGACCTTCTCCTCCACTATGTACGTCAGTGGCGTCAATTCCTCGCAGCTGCAGTCGCTGAGACAAGGTTGAGGCAAATTCGACCTCATCATCAATTATTAACAGTTGTATATTTGCCATCGTTGCTTCATTCCTTCCCGCTTTGCTTAACCGGCAGGGTAATTGAAAAGGTCGTTCCCTTGTTAAGCTCAGAAGTCACATTGATATTGCCGCCAAGCTTATTTATCAGCCCATAAACAATGGATAAACCCAACCCCGTCCCCTTCCCCGTTTCTTTGGTGGTAAAAAATGGATCAAAAATTCGTTGTTGAACCTCGGATGGCATGCCCGGGCCATCATCGATAATTTGTATCTGGACAGTCTCTTGATCAACCTGGCTGCTGCTCAGAGTAATTTGGCCATTTTTTCCGATCGCATCAATGGCATTATTTGTAATATTAAGAAAAATCTGCTGTAATTGACCACGATCACTATATATATTGCTTATATCCTGGTCAAGGTCAAAAACTATCTTGATTTTGTTATAAGCGGCTTCTCTTGCCAGGAAATCAACAACATCCCGTATCATCACATTGAGATCCACTTCCTCAACTTTTACATCCGTCTGGCGGGCAAAACCGAGTAAACGATGGGTGATTTTCTTGCATCGTTCCACACTGCTCTGAATACCAGCCAGTGCGTTCTCCATTGACTCCTTGAATTGAAGATTTTCAGACATTTCAATGAAGTCCTGAACAAGGCCTGCTTTTTGATTGATAATTGCAAGTGGGTTATTAATTTCATGGGCCACACCAGCCGCTAACCTGCCGATGGAGGCCAGTTTATTTGGCTGTTCAGCCTCGACAAGAAACTGCTTTCGTTTCAGATCAAATTCACGCAGGTGATCGGTAATGGCATGGCTGATCTTTGAGATGACATAACCGGCAACAATTAAACAGAACGGCAAGATGGTGACCAACCGTATCTTAAACAGGTTCCAGGCGTCCGCATGTAAATATTGTTCTTTCACCAGCACCAACCGCCATGGGGTATCCGGCAGATGAACAACGGCCTGGATGACTTGTTGTCCATTATACTTTTCCTGGGCAACTTTCATTTCCGATGTTGTTTGCAATATGATATTTCGTTCCGTTCTTGCTGTTCTTCCTCTTTCGTCAATTGCTGTCTTTTGCAAAATGGGCAAGGTACATTGTTCACCAAACTTTCCGTATTCCATTGGTTGAGTCTGTGGAAAGCCATCTGCATCAATGAGAAACAGCTCATCATCATAGGCGGCAGAGACGGTGTCTATAAAACTCTGCAATGTATCCGCTTCAACACTCACCCGTAAAACCCAACGTTCCTGAGTCCCCGGAGATTGCCTGCTCACCGCAATGATAAAGAGTGGGACCTTCCCGTACCCGGAGTAAACACTGCTGATATACACGCCTTTTGACAGAGCTTCACTAAACCATGATTTTTCACTATAGCTCCCCCCTGTCAATGTATTGGGGCCAACATAGGATTTTTGCGCACCTTGCGGGCCTATAACCTCAATTTCGACAAAGCCAGGATACAGACCCTGTAAGTGAGCAAATACAATTTCCAGTTCTTCTTGATTGCTTAATTCAAGATAGCGATCATCAGGGGCAACAAGCAGGATTACCGACTTTAACTCATCGACAAACTTTTCCATGGTGATTGCCGTCTGTTCCATGTGAAGAATCAATTGATCCAGTTCTTCGTCCTGCAGGAGTTGACGGTAATCGTAGAGCGAGAGCAAGGTAACGATTGTCAACGGCACAAAGACAAGGACCGTTAACAGGGTTGACAACTCCCTGGAAAATTTTTTGTAGCTTGTATCAAGATCCGCACCCTTAACTGTGCTGTCAGAGGGTGGGTGGAGAATTCTTGACAAGAATCCGGAGCGATCATCCATTATGAGCCCCCGCTTGATCTGTTGGTTGACAGGATAGCACCAGACTGCAGCGCATTGTCCATAGCTAAATGCAAGACATCGGTATACCGTCCGATAACGGCATCAATGACCTTTACTTTTTTCCAGGTTAAAAATTGATAGTACTGCTCTTCAATCCCCCCACAGATAACGATATCGACATCTTCGTGCAGGGCGAGATCACAGAGTCTTTCGGCAGACACGTCGGATACGATGATGGAACGGGGCTCCTCCAGCAATTTTAGGTCGTAACAGGTTACGATAATGACCTCCGGACTCAAGTCAAATCGAGGGGCAATACAATCACCACTGATGGAGAACATGATTTTCATTCTCAGGCCAAGTTGTATTTTTTCATTTTACGCCAGAGGGTCGTCCTCCCCCAGCCAAGGAGTTCAGCCGCACTGGAACGATTTCCTCCGGTTTTCTGCAGTGCATCCATGATCATTTCCTTTTCCATCTCTGTCCACCCGCCTGCCGGTAGCGTTCGGGGCTGCTGATCACTTGCAGGCGCGATGGAGGAAGGTGTTGCGGGTTGGACAGGCACTGGTGGTGCCTTCACCTCCTTGAACAGATACAATGGTAGGTCTTTTCTCCCGATCGTGCTCCCCTGGCAAACGTTGACCGCGTATTCGACAATATTCCGCAACTCCCGTACATTACCAGGATAGTTAAAACCGTTGAGGGTCTCAAGTGCATTTGCAGTAAAGCCGGAGATTTCTCGCCCAAGTTTTTCACTGAATTGCCGCAGAAAATGATCCAACAGCACGTTGATATCGCCTTCACGCTCACGGAGCGGGGGAACATGCAACCGTAAGATATTGAGTCGATAAAAAAGGTCTTCCCGAAAACGCCCATTCTGGACGTCCTGGCGTAGAGAACGATGGGTTGCAGCGACAATGCGCACATCAACCTTAATCTTCTTATTGCCGCCAACCGGATAAAATTCCTGATCGTCAAGAACGGACAGCAGTTTAACCTGCAGGGGCAGAGAGAGATCGCCAATTTCAGTGAGAAATATTGTTCCCTTATCGGCAAGGCGAAACATACCGGCATTGTCTTTTACAGCCCCGGTAAAGGCCCCTTTAACATGCCCGAAAAGCTCTGATTCGAGCAAGGCTTCAGGAAGAGCTCCACAGTTAATTTTGATAAAGGGTTGCCGGGCCCGCGGTGAGGCCGTATGCAACGCTTCGGCCAGCAAGTCTTTGCCGGTTCCTGTTTCGCCGGTAATCAAGACAGAGGCATCTGTACGGGCCAGCACGGAAAGCAACTCAAAAACCTTTTCCATCTGCGGACTGTGGCCAAGAATCTCCGTTCCGACAGATGGCCCATACTGTTTTGAGTCAGCGGCTTTTAATAGGGAAATATCTTCCAGGACGACAAGCATTCCAGCAGCCTGGCCCTGGTGGTCATGGAGACGAGAAAGTGTGAGGTGAACTGGTATTTTCCTCCGTTTGCGGTTGATAATGTCACCCTCGATTGCAACGGATACACCACTTGTCAATACTTCGGTATAAATCTGATTCTTACCGCCGATATTTGAACGGAGGATAGATTCTCCGCAGACCCCCTTGGCCTCATCCGTTAGATACCCGGACATTGCCTCAAGATAACGGTTCATTGCAACAATACGCAATTTCAGGTCGAGGAGGGCGATACCATGGGGAATACCGTCCAGCAGTTCGCCAATGAGAGGAAAACCGGGATGAGGAAACTCAGGTTTCATGTGCTCAGCTATCCGAACAATTCTTGAATAAACGACTCGAAAGCCCCATCCTCGCCCCCCTCTGAAAAACGGGAATATGCCTTATTATCGGTGTCGTAACAAACCTCGCCACCGACGGTGCAAAGGGTATATTGCATTGTAATTCCGTACCGTACAACCTGTGCTTTGGCCCCTTCATAGTTGTCTACTACACCTTTGCTCCCGCAAATTACCAGCAGAGCCAATATGGCCGATCACAGAAGGCAAGCCCGTAATCGGCCATCGAGCTTAGATCGGCACGCCGTCAAAGAAGCGACCGTTAACCAGAAAATGCACCCAGATACTGGCGGCATAGCCAAGGGCAATAACCGGCATCCATTTCAGATGTCCAAAAAAAGTATATTTCCCGCGGGCCTGCCCCATCAGGGCTACACCGGCTGCCGAACCAATGGAAAGCATACTGCCGCCGACACCAGCCGTCAGGGTGACAAGTAACCATTGCCCCATGGACATATCGGGCTGCATGGTCAAAACGGCAAACATGACCGGAATATTATCGACGATGGCTGAGAGTATACCGACCATTACATTGGCTGGCGTCGCGCCCCAATCTATGTACATTATTTGAGAGACCAAGCCAAGGTAACCAATAAAACCAAGACCGCCGACACAGAGAATAACCCCATAGAAAAACATCAGGGTGTCCCACTCGGCCCGGGCAATCTTTCTAAAGACATCAAAGGCCACGGGATCACCCAGGGTCTCTTCCGCTTTCTCCGGGTCATGCCCGGGGCTGCCATGTCCGTTTTTATGGGTTTTCTTCAGATAATAGCCATAAAATTTCAGATAGGACAGGCCGGTCATCATCCCCAGCATCGGCGGCAAATGCAAGAAGTTGTGAAAACTGACCGCGGTGGCAATGGTGCACAGAAAGAGCCCCATGACCACAACCGCACCACGTTTCATCTTCACGTTGATTTCGCAGGTGTCAGGGTTGACATTGGGAACGGCAAAGCTCATGATCACAGCAGGTATCAACCAGTTCACTGCGGAAGGGATGAAGAGATTAAAAAAGGTCCAGAAGTTAACAAGACCTTTCTGCCAGACCATTAGGGTGGTGATATCGCCAAAAGGACTGAATGCGCCACCAGCATTGGCGGCAACAACGATATTGATACAGGCCAGACTGATAAACTTTACATTATCCTTGCCGATTGCCATAGCAACGGCACACATAAGCAAAGCAGTGGTTAAGTTATCTGCTATCGGCGAGATAAAAAAGGAGAGTACACCGGTAATCCAGAAAAGTTTACGAAAGGAATAACCGGCACAGACCAGACGAACCCGTAAGGTCTCAAAGACCTGCCGCTCCTCCATGGCGTTGATGTAGGTCATTGCCACCAGCAGAAAAAGAAAGAGTTCGGCATACTCGAGGATGTTATGCCGCACCGCGGTTTCAGCGGCATGGGTAAAGCCATGACTGGCATAAATCCAGGCAATGATAGCCCATATCAGGCCTGCGGCCAGCAGGACCGGTTTGGACTTACGCATGTGGGTGAATTCTTCGGCCATCACCAAGCCGTAGGCCAGGACAAATACAATAATAGAGAGATACCCGGCCCAACTTGTTGTGAGATCCAGCTGATTACCACCACCGGCCGCCATGAGTACGCTTGGCGTGCCAAGTGTAACAAAAACAAAAGAAATCAAAATATTAAAATACTTAAACAAACTTCTACCTCCTTATATTTTATGCAATAGCGTTTCGGGTCTTTACCAAATTCAGCAAGATTCAGGTAACGATTGTCGGTGTCGTAAAAGCCACGCCACCGACGGCGGCAAGGTTTATAACTCATTGTAATTCCGTAAGGTGCAAACAGCGTTTTTGACTTTTTACGAGACCATCACGATTGATTCGTTTAATATCTGCATATTATACCCCTTCCGTTGCTCTGAGTACACTGCCAAAAAACAAAACCATACGATTATGGATACAACGCGTTAACCTGATTTGAATGGGATATGAAATTCCGTTGACCGGAATGTAGAATAACTTTTCCTCTTCTTCCAGCTATAATTTTGCAACATTTTTTTTGGGTGAGTATTTATCTTTAGCCATTTACTTAAGCCTGAAAACAAGTATTTACCGGTCAGCCATTGGCGGAATCCGACAAAATGATTAAATTTTCATTATTGTTAACCTCTTATCACATCAGGCACCACGAGAAAACCTATTAAGGTGACCATGACAACAACTTGGAACAATTCCAGAGCATTATTACTATTTCTATTGATTACTGCCATACTGTCCATACCAGATATTGGTGTCGCCAACAATACGCTTCGGGGGGAAGCATTCTCTGACCCTTCCTATATTCAGGCGATGCCGAAAAGCTGGGAAGATACACCTATCATGCATAGTCCTGAAATTGGAACTGTTGACTTGAGCATCACCCTGGACCAACATCTCTACCCTACCCTTTACCAATTGATTATTGATTATGGACAAGAGAACAATCTGCAAATCTTGATAAACGAAGGCACCTGCGGTATTACCGCCGGAAAACTAACTCGTAAATCTTCAGATATTGGTGGTTTTTGCTGCCCTCCAGGCAAGACGGATCGTTTTCCCGGACTTGTGTTCCACACCGTCGGCATTACTCCTATTGCCCTGTTAGTGCATCCGGATAATGATATTAATACAGTCAGTCTTTCTGTTGCCCGCGAAATTTTCCAGGGCGAGATTTACCGTTGGTCGGAGTTAAAAAACCAAATGGGCCAGCCAGGGCCCAACCTCACTATCCAAACAATCGGCAGACTCCATTGCAAAATCAGGCCGGGCCATTGGCGCCTGCTGCTGGATAACGAAGATCTCTTCAGTGCTCGCCTACAGGAAGTAGGGACCATTCCCGACATGATATCGCTTATTGCCAATGCGCCAGGTGCAATTGGTTATGAAGTGATGATGATGGTACAACGCTATCAAAGAGAAGGAAAGGTAAAGCCGCTATCCATCAACGGTTTTATGCCAACCGGAAAAAATCTATTAGACGGGAATTACCCTTTCTATCGCACCCTTAACATCACGACCTGGGAAGGAGAAAAAACAAAAAACCGCCATGCGGAAAAATTAATCACCTATCTCCTTGATCGTGCGCAATACCTGAAAAATGATCTTGACATTGTCCCTGCAACAAAACTCAGGCAAGCCGGGTGGCAATTTAAAGCTAATGAACTTATAGGCGAACCCAAGAAATAGTTTCTCAACGCAAACGATGCATTGCCATCAACCTGGATACAATGCCATTTTCCGATAGAGTAAACCAATGAGATGAAGCGACCTCAATTTCTCCATAACATACCGCTCACAGTTAAAATGATTGCCTTAACCATTCTGGTTGGGCTTATCGCCGGAGTCGTGCTCGATTATTTCCAAAGTCGCACCGTCAAAAATATCTTTCTGAGCCAGTTGAAAGAACGACTGCATCTTGAATCACAGGAAGACCGTATACGATTTGACAATTACATAAAAGCCCACCATCAATCCGTCAAGCTCCTGGTGTCGCAGAATCAACTTACAGAGTACCTTGCCAGCTCAAACTGGCGCGAAAACACCGAGACTACTTTTCACAAACGCCCACCGAAATGGCTGCCGCGCTCTTCAGTTCTACGCTCGCTTGTTCAAATACGTCACGCATTGCTTCTGG
>CALZIH010000079.1 GCA_945787305.1 uncultured Desulfobulbaceae bacterium
ATCATATGTGCTGGGGGCGCTGCATATTGCCTGGAGAAGTTCGGGTTGGAGAGGCGTATCTTACAGCAGGCTGTAACAGTATACAGCGTAAGCGGAGAGAAAAAGAAATCCGTGCCAGCGCTTGGTTCCGCCCTGTCTGTGCAGGATGGGAATCAGGGCAAGGGTGAAAATCAACATGGTCGGCAGGTCGCGATGGAGAAGTTCCGGGGAGAGAGCAAAGGGTTTCATCATACCGGTTAAACCAAGAACCATGAACAGGTTGAACATGTTAGAGCCGATGACATTGCCGATGAGGAGACCGGATTCGTTTTGGCGAAGAGCTGCAATGCTTGATGCCAGTTCAGGCAATGAGGTGCCGATGGCAGCAAGGGTAAGGCCGATGATTAATTCGCTGACTCCAAAGTAACGGGCGATATCAACGGCCCCTTTGATAAAGAGGTTCGAGCCCCCGGCAAGAAATAATAGGCCGATTGCAATAAACGTTATCGCAAGCGGCATTGACATCAACTTGATCTGGGACTCCCCGGAATTTTGGTTGTTGTTGCCATTGAGGCTGTTAAGATAGATAAAAACGGTGTAGCTGATTAAAGTAATTATAAAGAGAAGTCCTGCCGCTCTTGGAAACAACCCATAGCCACTGCAGAGCATCAAAATTATACTGCCGCAGGTTACAAGCAACAACTCGATCCATACTTCCTGGATTGTAAGATGGAGGGGCGCCAGCAGCGCGCAACAGCCGAGAATCAGGCCGACGTTTGCAATGTTGCTGCCGATTACATTGCCGATCATAATGTCGGGATAGCCTTGAATTGAGGCGGTCAGGCTGACAAACAGCTCCGGAACCGAGGTGCCGAAAGCGACAACTGTCAGGCCGATGATAAGTGGCTTCATTCCCAGGGCTCTGGCAAGGTGCGTTGCACCTTTGACCAGGCTTTCTCCTCCGCCAACCAGCATAATCAGGCCGCCGAAAACAGCGGCAAAGGCCATGAGTATAGAGGGTGATGGTGCTTGTATCACGCGGTAAACTCCCTCATCTCCGGTTCTCCCTGCAATGTGTAGGCCTTGTCAATAGTTTCCTTTAGCTCCCGCTTAATTTCTTTGTAGGGTTTTGTTTTCGGTAGAATTGGCAGGAGTTCTTCAACAGGCGGTGGTGGGGTAACCCGCATTTTTTCATCCAGTATTTCTCCGGTTTTCGGCGTCAGGCCGCCTTCCATGGCCCCGGCTTTATAAGAATCAGTTCCACCTAGCCCACGCAGAAAACCCATTATGGTGCCGAGGTCGTTTTGCTGATAAAAAAGATTGATTTCTTCGGCAATGGTTTGTTGCTCCTCCTTGAGCTTTTCAAGGAGGGTTCTATAGCTATCGATATGATGAGTGAGCGAGAGATAGGTTTCGGTTACCATGTTTCTGAACCTGCTTCTTCTGGTCAGGCCATGGGATCGAATGCCGGTGAAGACGCGTTTACGGATGGTCGGTGATTCGGTAAGATAGGGGTCGAAGAATAATTTCTCGCCAAGTCCGGCTACTTGAAAAAATAGATGGATAACCTTTTCATCCTTCAGTAGAATGTAGAGCCTGACGAATTCAAATCCTATTTTCTGCTCAAGTTGTTTAAAAGCGGCAATGACCTGGTTATCATAGCCCTGGATGTCCTCTTCTATAAGCTTGCGAAAGCCAAAATAGCGGTCGGCAATCTCTTTTTTCACTTCATAAGAGAGTAATTTGTCAATGTCGAGGGTCATTGGGCCTTCTTGTTGGTGTCCTTGCGTCCCGTGGTTGAGCACTGGTTCCAGTTTTCTGTGGCACAAGTCGACATCAACTGTAATGAATCTCAGGTGACTTGTCGATAATATTTCATAACTGTGCCGGATCATTCCACCCTGGAGGAGATAATGCGCCTGCTGCGATTTTAAATATGGATTTCGTCATTCTTGGGGTTTTGTCCAGTTATACAAATGATTATATTGTTTTTTTGAATAAGCGAACGACTAGGCGGAGTGGAGGGGGGGATTGTGGACGTATATTGTGCATTCTTTTGGGGTAAGTGTTGGTGATGGATAACTTTCAGGCACAGTCTGAAGTGAAAAACAGGGTCCGCGAGAGTACCGATATTGTTCGGATTGTCGGCGAGAGCGTTGAGCTGAAGAAGGCCGGGGCCAACTATATAGGTCTCTGTCCCTTTCATGCGGAAAAAACACCATCTTTTTCCGTAAATCCAGGCCGGCAGTTTTTTCACTGTTTCGGTTGCGGTGAATCGGGTGATGTTTTTTCTTTTATGATGAAGCACCATCGGCTTAATTTCCCCGAAGCCTTAAAAGAACTGGCTCGAAGGGCAGGTATTGAGCTTCCTGAACGTACACTGAGTGGGGCGGAACAAGAACGTCTCCGGCAGCGTGAGCGCTTGTATGTTGTAAATGAGGCCGCAGCACTTTTATTTCAGAACGTTTTGGCAGAGTCACCTTTGGCTGAACCTGCAACCAACTATCTCAGGGATCGTGGAATTCCCGATGATGCAAAGAAAACGTATCGTTTGGGTTACGCACCTGCGCCGGAGAATGCAGGGTGGAATTTTCTTACAGGCTTGTTGGTAAAACAGGGGCTGGCCATTGCCGACATCGAACGGGCGGGGCTTGCGGTGAAAAAAGAGCACGGCGGCTACTATGATCGATTTCGTGATCGCGTTCTCTTTCCCATTTTCGACATGAGTGGAAGAGTGGTGGCCTTTGGCGGCAGGATTCTTGGGGATGGCAAGCCAAAGTATATGAACTCACCGGAAAGCCTTGTTTTTGATAAAAGTCGCCTGCTTTTTGGCCTGTACCAGCACAGGGAAGCTATTAGAAAGCAGCGTAGGGCTCTTGTGGTTGAAGGTAATTTTGACCTCCTCTCCCTTGCCGTGCACGGGGTAGACAATGTAGTTGCCCCACTCGGAACCTCCTTGACCAGGCAGCATGTCCGTTCTTTACGGGGGTACTGTGAAGAAGTGCTGTTGCTTTTTGACGGAGATGCTGCCGGGCTCAAGGCGGCCATGCGATCTGTGCCGTTTTTTCTTGCTGAGCAGGTGGAGGCGCGGGTGGCATTGCTACCGGAAGGACATGATCCCGACACATTGATTCGATTAAAAGGCGTCAATGGGATTGAAGACCTGGTCGAACATGCACTGGGATTACCGGAATTTGTTTTTAATACACTGGTTAAACAGTATGGCCTGACCTTAAGCGGTAAAAACCGTATTGTTGATGAACTGCAGCCCTTGTTAAAAGCCGGCGATGCTGCTCAACGTTCGCTAATGGTAGCTCATTTTAGTGAAAAACTGGGTGTATCTCCTGATAAGATGTTGATGTCTGCAGTTAAGGTATCCACCAGGGAACAGGTTGTCGCGGATGGGCAGGGCCGATCACCTTTTGAACGCTTATCCCGTCAGCAGAGACAATTGGCTGATTTTCTCCTTCTCTACCCCGAGTATCTTGATGATCTGTTGGCTGCAGGCCTTGAGACTGTGGTGTCAGAGTCCATTCTCGCGGATCTTATACGTTTTCTGCAAGAGAGAAAAGCTGCGGGTGACTGTACGCCGGAAGCAGTTTTCACGGCTCTTGCCGATGGCGCAGAGCGTGCGTATGTTGCCGAACTGTTCATGCGTACCGCAGGAGATGCGGCGATGGATGAAGCCCGGCAGCGGGAGATGTGTGATGAACTTGTCTATTGGCTGGGGCAACAAAACAGGCAACAGGATGAGGCCGGCCTGCTGCAACAGATCAGAGAGGCGCAGATGGCTGGGCAACAAGGGGAATTGATGAAATTGTTGAAGCGGAAGCAGGAATATGGAAGAAAAAGAACGGAATTTTACGATAACATGTTGAAAAAAGAATAAATACTGGTACATTACAAATATGTATTCTGTGTGATGGGTGTGAGCTAGAGTTCTAACTTCCTTTACTTATAGAATATTTTCGTTTTCTATCTCGTTGAGGGGCGGTTTGCTCTGTGTTGTTAGTTGTGTTTACGCTATCCAATGGGGGAGGGGATGGGTTCAAAAAATTCGCATTTTGAAATGGAAGCAGGTGACGACCATGATATGTGTACTGATGATTTGGCGGAAGAAATGCTAGGCGATGATAGCGATGGTGTAAACGACGAGCTTACTGCAGAGGCTAAAGAGCGGCGCAGGAAGGGTGATCGACGAGCAGGTCGTGATCGGCGAAAAAATGAAAACCGCCGCGTGGGAACAAGTATAGATCCCATGAATATCTATCTTCGTGAAATGGGCAGTCAATCACTTCTCAGCCATGAAGAGGAGATTGAGCTTGCCCGTTTGGTGGAAGAGGGGGAAACAAGGGTCCAGCGTGCAGTCTTACGGGTTACGCCGGGTATTGCAGCCTTGAATGATCTCGCGGATAAGCTCTTGGCCGGTAAGGTGCGCATTGGCACTGTGTTACGTGGTGTATCTGAAAACGATGAAAAATCTCTGACTGGTATCAAAAACAATTTTCTTCAGCAGATTGAACAAGCCAATGTTCTTGACGACCGCCGCAGCCAGCTGTTTCTTGAGTTGAAGAAAGTCGCCGGTATTCAACCCGATCAGGATAGGCTGGTTCAAGAAATTCGTAAGGTGGGTGAAGAGATTTCGACGCTTTTTGCAGAGCATCGTCTGTGTTCCAAGGGAATCTTGTCAGTTGCCGATGCCGTGAATGAGCTGAGTTTGAAATTCAAAAAGGTGAAGATCGTAGCCCAGCAACGGCAAATGCTGGCTATACGTCGTCAAGGATCGGAGCTGGGCGCCAAAGCAGCTGTAACCCCTGAAGATATTGAGCAGCATATTGCCTTGGAGCTCGCCGAAACACTAGGTGTTTGTAATCAAGGCCTTGATGATGTTCTGGGGGATATAGAGCTTGGCAGAGAGATGGCAAAGCAGGCAAAGGAGGCCCTAGTCCGCTCAAACCTACGTCTGGTTATCTCGGTGTCTAAAAAATTTCTGAACCGTGGCTTGCAGCTTCCGGATTTGATTCAAGAAGGCAACATCGGTCTGATGAAGGCCGTAGAGAAATATGATTATACCAGGGGATATAAGTTTTCGACCTATGCTACCTGGTGGATCAGGCAGGCAATAACCCGCGGTATCGCCGATCAGGGCCGAACTATTCGTCTACCCGTGCATATGATTGAAACGATTAATCGTATGTTGCGATATTCTAAGGATTTTCAGCGGTTGGAGAGTCGAGAGCCCACCCCGGACGAGTTAGCCGAACAGCTAGGGACCGAAGTTGAAAAAGTACATATGGCCCTCAAAACAGCTAAAGACGCCATTTCTCTTGATGCACCGGTGGGTGACGAAGAAGATACCTTGTTAAGTGATTTTGTTGAGGATCATGTCCATCCTGATCCCCAGGACGCCTCAGTGACCGAGAGTCTCAAACGTTGCCTGTGCAAAGTGATGGATTCACTGTCGCCCAGAGAAGCAAAGGTGCTTCGGATGCGCTACGGAATTGAAGTTGGCTGTGATCATACCCTAGAAGAAGTGGGACAGTGTTTTGCAGTGACCCGTGAACGGATCCGACAGATCGAGGCCCAGGCGATCAAGAAGTTAAGGCATCCAACCAGGAGTAGTGAACTCTCTTCCTTTATGACCGATTAGCAGCTGTCGGGTCGTGTATATCTGTAACACGGCCCTGGAGTGGCTGGCGCTGGCCTATATGCCGGGTGTGGGGAGCACAACCTTATGCCGCCTTGGTCAGCGCTATGGAGAACCTTCTGCTATACTTGCTGCCGTCGGCAGTGATAGTGATATCAGTCCCCGTCTCGCCCGAATCCTATCGGACCAACAGCACTACCGTGATGCGAAAAGACGGGCGGAACAACAGCTTGACTGTTTGTATCGCGCCCGAGTCTCTCTTCTTTGTTTTGACGATCCCTCTTATCCCGAGCAGCTTCGTGTGCTTGCCGACCCTCCTGTATTCCTCTTTTATCGTGGAAATTTGCCCTGCTTGCTCAATCCATCTGTTGCCATTGTCGGTTCCCGAACCGCAACGTCCTATGGTCGAGATGTTAGTCGTCAACTTGCGGTAGGGCTTGCTCAATGCGGAGTCCTTGTTGTTTCCGGAGTTGCCCTGGGTATTGATGCGCATGCCCATCGAGGGGCATTGTCTGCAGGGGGGCTGACCGCTGGTGTTCTTGGCTGTGGCATAGATGTCACATACCCTCGTGAACATGAAAGGTTATATCGGGAAATTGCCGAAAACGGCATCCTGCTCAGCGAGTATCCCTGCGGTACCCGACCCGACGGTTTCAGGTTCCCGGCACGAAATCGCATTATCAGCGGTTTGGCCCTGGGTGTTGTGGTTGTTGAGGCAAGTTTGAAATCCGGTTCCCTGATTACTGCCCGTTTAGCCTTGGATCAGGGGCGAGAGGTTTTTGCCGTGCCAGGGCGCATAGATTCGGCAAAAAGCAGAGGCGCCCATATCCTCCTGCAGCAGGGCGCGCACCTGGTGCAGACGGTCGATGATATAGTCAATGAGCTTGGTCTTGCATCCGGGCCGCATGGTATTCAGTCAAACTCTATGGATGCGGCACCTGTTGCCGGGGCTGAGGAGCAGCGTGTGCTCGACAGCCTTGATGTGTATCCGGTTGATATCGATACCATCATGCGGGTGACAGGTTTAGAGGTTGGTAAAGTTCTCAATCTTCTCCTCCAGCTTGAACTCAAGGGGCTGGTGCGCCAGCAGCCTGGACAGATGTATGAAAAGGTTGCGATTAGTTAATGGCTCAAGTAAAAAATGATGCATATCTTTGGTTTGCCTTTTCGCCTGTTTCCCCTCACTGAAAACGGTAAGCTGTTTAGTCAATTTTACAATCGGATAACACCATGAATTCAATGATGATCGCCCCCTCGATACTTTCTGCGGATTTTTCCCGTCTTGGCCAGGAGATCCAAGCCGTTGAACAAGCCGGAGCCGAGGTTATCCATGTCGACGTAATGGATGGCCATTTTGTTCCCAACATTACCATCGGCCCATTGGTGGTCCGTGCGGTTCGACAGATAACGGAGTTACCGGTAGATGTCCATTTGATGATCAGCGACCCGGATCGATACCTGCAGGATTTTGCCGAGGCCGGGGCTGACTGGATAACTGTTCATGTTGAGGCCTGTGCACACCTGCATCGAACGATCAGTTATATAAAGGATCTTGGAAAAAAGGCCGGGGCAGTACTGAATCCGGCCACCTCGCTTTCAACCTTGGAGTATGTCCTGGCCGATGTGGATCTTGTCATGTTAATGAGTGTTAATCCCGGGTTTGGCGGACAATCCTTTATCCCCTCATCCCTGGAGAAAATACGACAGTTGCGCAAACAGCTGGATCAGGTCAATCCCAGGGCAGGAATTGAAATTGACGGTGGCGTCAGCACGGCAACCATTGCTGAAATCGCCGCCGCAGGCGCGAATATTTTCGTTGCCGGTTCAGCAATTTATGGACAGGAAGAGTATTCAGGAGTGATTGCTGAGTTGAAAGAGTTGGCCGGATTTACCGGATCTTGATTTGGAAGGCAACCTGAAGGAGGAAGGCATGGAGTTTAGAGATTTTTCAGACCTGTCAGCGGTCGATCAGCTGCAGCAACTTGCCGCTTCACCTTGTGACCTGACGGCCCCAAACCTGTTGTCACCTGAGCGTTTTGCCGGCTACCGTATGAGTTGCTGTGACTTTGATTTTCTGTATGCAAGTCAACGCATTGATGACAATGTGCTCGCTGTACTGCAAGAGCTTGCCGATGAGGCGCAGTTGGTGGAGAAAATTTGTTCCATGAAGCGGGGTGAGGTCATTAACCGGATTGAAGGGTTTGCAAGTGAGGAGAGACAGGTTCTGCATACAGCCTGCCGTGATATCTTCCGTAATCAGCCCGATAATCAGGAAGCGACAGCTCAAGCTAAACAACAGTTGGAGCTTTTGCAGAGTTTTCTTCAGGAACTGGAAAATGGGCGGATTGTCAACCATAAGGGAGAGCCGTTTACCACTATGGTGCAGGTTGGAATCGGTGGTTCCGATCTCGGTCCCCGCGCAATATTTCACGCCCTTTCCGCCTACGCCCGTCCGAATAAAACTGCCAGGTTTATAGCCAATGTCGATCCGGATGATGCGGCAGCAGTGCTCGCTGATCTTGATCTCTCCCGGACGCTTGTTAACGTCGTGTCAAAGAGCGGCACGACCCTGGAAACGCTGACCAACGAACTCTTGGTCCGTGAGGCCTATGCGAAAGACGGGCTCGATCCGGCACGCCACATCATAGCGGTCACCGGGGAATCCAGTCCGATGGATGATCCGGAACGATACCTGGCTTCTTTTTACATGTATGATTATATAGGTGGACGCTACTCCGCAACATCAATGGTCGGGGCGGTAACACTTGCCTTTGTTCTGGGGATAGATCAGGTTTTTGATATTCTTGCCGGCGCCCATGCCATGGATATGGCGGCAGAAGAAACAAATATCAGAAAAAACATGCCCTTGTTGATGGCGCTCATCGGCATCTGGAATCATAATTTTCTTGGCCTGCCTACCGTGGCTGTACTTCCATACAGTCAGGCGTTATCACGCTTTCCCGCTCATCTGCAACAATGCGACATGGAGAGTAACGGTAAATCCGTAACCCGACAGGGAGGCATTGTTCGTTGGCAGACAGGCCCGGTGGTTTGGGGTGAGCCGGGGACCAATGGACAGCATGCTTTTTATCAGCTGCTGCATCAGGGGACTGAAGTTGTGCCGGCAGAATTTATAGGATTTCGAAACTCCCAATACCGTAGAGACCTGAAGATAAAGGGGTCGACCAGTCAGCAGAAATTGGTTGCCAACATGTTGGCTCAGTCGTTGGCTTTGGCTCTGGGGTCAAGTAGTGATAATCCTAATAAATATTTTCCGGGAAACCGACCCAGTTCAATACTGCTGGCGGATCAGTTAACACCGTATAATATGGGGAGCCTGCTTGCTCTCTATGAGAACCGAATCGCTTTTCAGGGCTTTGCCTGGAACATCAATTCCTTTGACCAGGAAGGGGTTCAACTTGGAAAAGTACTGGCTACCCGTTTGCTGGCTGAAATAATAGGTGAACGTGGAGAGCAGGATGTATTGGACGATGATTCTCCGGAGATAAATCTTTTGCTGCAGGCCGGAATATCAGTAAAAAAATAATGAAAAATAATCTCCAGAAAGATGGCAACAGGGGGAAGCTTTTTTGTTGACAAAGTCAGGACATCCGTATATTGTCGCTCACTGAATGAGTATTCAATATGGTACTAATCTGTAGGAGATTTGTATGTCTCTTCGGTCTGTACCTATTGGAATAGTTTGGCAAACAATGGTTAACAAAATTAGCAAGGAGGAACACTGATGGCAAAGCATGATACGCCTATGTTGGACGAGCTGGAAAAAGGCCCGTGGCCGAGTTTCGTCACCGACCTGAAGCGGCAGGCGGAAACACACCCCGACTGTTGGGATATTCTCGGACAGCTTGAACTTTCCTACAAGGATAAGATCACCCACTGGAAGCATGGCGGAATCGTCGGTGTTTTCGGTTACGGTGGTGGTATTGTTGGACGATATTCCGACGTCCCCAAGCAGTTTCCGGGTGTTGAACATTTTCATACCGTTCGGGTAGCCCAGCCTTCCGGTATGTACTATTCAACCGAGAACCTGCGCGGCTTGATGGATCTGTGGGCCAAATACGGTTCCGGTATGACCAATATGCATGGCTCCACCGGTGATATGGTTCTTCTTGGTACCCGTACCGAGAACCTTGAGCCGCTGTTCTGGGATCTGACCCATGATCTGAACCAGGATCTTGGTGGTTCCGGATCTAACCTTCGTACCCCCTCCTGCTGTCTTGGTGAGTCCCGTTGTGAGTGGTCTTGTTATGAT
>CALZIH010000080.1 GCA_945787305.1 uncultured Desulfobulbaceae bacterium
GGAACAGGGTTGCTACTCAAAGTAAGCCTCTTCCACTCCACTTATTACGGAATTGCAGCAATGGCTATAGGCCACCTTGGAAAATTACATTTTAGCCCGATCTCCAGGAGTCTCACAAGTTCGCTTACCTTATCTCGAACGAAAATCTTTATTTATCAAGGCACCATATTATCGATAAATATACCATGGCAAATCAACTCACCCGAACAACGGCTTACATGCTATTGGCAACCAAACTCTTCCGGATAGCGAGCCGGTAAGTAACGGGTCAGGAAGTTGCGAACCTCACCGCCATCGGTACAGCCAAGCACGGCATGACCAAGTTCCACCAGTTGCCGGTAATCTGAACCGCGTAAAATTCTTCGAACATGGGGAACGGCCGAGGGCCGCATGGACAACTCATCAAGCCCGAGCCCAAGCAACACCGGAGCACTGACAACATCGCCGGCCATCTCACCGCACATGGACACTTCTATTCCCCGACTGTGACCGGCATCAACAGTCTGCTTGATCATCCGCAACACTGCTGGGTGGAACGGCTCATACATATGGGCCACATATTGATTATTCCGATCAATGGCAAGAGAATACTGAATGAGATCATTGGTGCCGATACTGAAAAAATCGACTTCGGAAGCCAAGGTATCGGCCATGACTACTGCGCTGGGTACCTCAATCATTATCCCCACCTCAACCTCGGGGTTGAAAGGAACATTTTCATGGGCAAGCTGTTGCATCATCGTTTTAAGTATTCCTTTGACACGATGCAACTCGGAGAGTGAGGAAATCATAGGCAGGAGGATGCGTAATCGGCCATAAACCGAGGCCCTGAGCAGTGCCCGTAACTGGATCCTGAATAAAGCCGGCTCACGGAGAGAATAACGAATGGAACGCAGGCCAAGGGCAGGGTTGCGTTCCAGGTCAAGGCGAAGACTACTGTCGGCAAGATGACTGGTAAATTTATCACCCCCCACATCCAGGGTTCTGATGGTGACTGGCATGGGTGACAGGGTCGTTATCAATTCACTGTAGATATCGGTGAGCTGCTCTTCACTGGGAACGTGGTCACGATTGAAAAAATCAAATTCACTTCTAAAAAGCCCTATACCCTCAGCACCGTAACGGAGGACACTCTGCACCTCTTCGATCCGCTCTATATTACCGGCCAGACAGACCTTATGCCCATCAAGGGTCTCGGAGTTCAGATGAATATATAACGCCAGGTCTTCAGAGAAGGTACGATGTTGCCGATCGTATTCCCGGTACTGTTCAAGCTGGTTGCGAGTGGGGTTCAGGTAGACACGCCCGGAAAAACCATCGAGAATAACCCTGTCACCGGTGGCACAAGACTGGGTGACGTTTTCCAGACCGACTACGGCTGGAATTGCCAGGGAGCGGGCAACAATGGCTGTATGGGAAGTCATACCGCCAACCTCGGTAAGGAAACCAAGGATGTTCTCTTTTTGCATCCGCAGCGTATCCTCGGGGGAAAAGTCATGGCCGACGACGATGACCGGAGCATGTATATTGGCAAGAAAATCATCTTCCCTGCCTGCCAGTAGACCAAACACCCTGTCGGCGACATACTTGACATCCGCGTACCGCTGTTTGATATATGGATCGGCAATGGCATCAAATTTTTTCTTGATTCGACCCAGGGCCTTTGCCAGAGCCCATTCGGCATTTATTTCCTTTTCCCGGATGATCTCAACCGTACGGTCAATGATCATCTGGTCTTTGAGCATGAGAATGTGTGAATCAATAATAGAGAGTGCATCGGCTAGGTCATCGGCAAAGGTTTTGCGCAACTGCCGCAATTCCGACTCGGCCTTGACAACTGCGTTACGAAAGCGAAGGACCTCCTGTTCAACCTCCTCTGCCGGCAGTTGCCTCCAGGCTGCACGATGTGTGCGCCGTTTCAGTACGAGTATCCTTGCAGAGATTATTCCAGGTGAGGCGCTAAGCCCATACAGAGTCTGCGGTTCACCGTACACGGGATGGTCTTCTCTGTTTTCCATCAACCTGTCTTTTCTCCGCTGAGCAGGCACCTGACTTCAGCCAAGGCGTTTTCCGCATTATCCCCATCGGCATGGACGATTATTTGACTTCCCTCCACCAGAGCCAGGCTGAGTAATTCAAGAATGGACCCGCAATTCACCTGTTGATCACCGCAACTGATCTGGAGTTCAACGTTCCAATTTTCAGCAATCTTCGCCAGGTCTACAGCCACCCTGCCGTGAATGCCGCAATGCACGTCAACCTTCATGTTTTCTTTCAGTATGGTCATTGGTCGGTGTTGAAAACAACCTCTCCACCATCAGCGGAAAGGTTATCATTCATTGCATTCTTGTCTTGTGCAGAAGGAATTGTAAACATTTTACAACTCCACCTCATTTTACAACCCGTAACTTGGTTTTGCCTTTTGCCCCTTTTCGATCTTTACGAAGGTCTGGTAATGGCCCAGGCCCGGTCGATTCATAGGGGATACGGACGGGAGCCATAAATCGCTTTTTTCCGCCCATGGTAAAAATTTCCTGGCCACACATCTGATCCATTCTCAAGGTCCAGGTCATCGGTTGCAACGGCACCGACAACATATGCATACTCACATGCCACCACTCATCTTTTCGACTGAAATCACGACTGATCTCCTTGACAACGGCAAAGGCCAGCATCTGTGGTTCTTCGGCAGCAAGGAGAGCTATATCACCGGCCTCAAGAGTATCTTTAAAGTCAATCAGCTTTTTCAACTCTGCTACCACGTCCTCCATACTGCCTCCCTTAAGTTCTTGTATTTCCGTCCTGAAGTTTCGCGACATGTCACGTACTTTCAATTGTCAGCACTCAACACGGCAGATTGGAGCACAAGCTCGTCCTCTGCAGTATAACTCCGCACCGCCATTGCCTTAAACATCATGAGACCGTCAAGCAAGGGTTCAACCGCCTGATCGATCAAAATCTTACTCTGTGCACCGGCCCGTTCATCACGTATTGCGATAATAGTTCCCAACCAAGAGGCCAATTCTTTCAGTCCATCAATCAGCTGGATCGTCCGGGCAAAAAATACCAGATTATTCTTCTGCTGCAGTCCCATATCCACTTTCATAAAATCAGGATCATGTATCAGCATGGACCCGCTCGGTTTGAGCACAGCATTAATCTGGTCCCGCCCATCGGCGAAGATCAGATGATCATCCAGCAAGGCAAAGGATGGCTGCATGAGCCCACCTGCGGCCTGAATGGAAATGACATCCACTCCGGCAACCATATCACGACGCACCGGTAAATCGGCAATAAATTTTTCCAACAATATTTGAATATGCGAACGATTGAGCATTTCAACGCAAAAATATACCCTGGGAACCGGAAAGAAACCGGAAGTTTTAATCTCTTTGATATGCAATCCGATCTGCTGGCCGAACAGGCCAAGAAAATCTTCTATATGCATAGCTGTATAGCGATGGACAAGATTTGCAAGATTTTCCGCCCGCTTGAGATCAAGATCAGATGCATCTTTGAGTTTTTCTTGCCACCAGGTGGGCAAGTCAAGCCAGTTCGACCAGAAATAGGTAAGAAGATCCGCCGGCATGTCACCAATTTTTGGATCCACATCGGGTGGGCGCAAATAAATACGTTTCTGAAAAACAGGCAAATCAGTTGCATCGAACCGGACAATGGAGGTAAAGGTATGCATCCCTTGTAAAGGCTGATGAAACCACACGGCCTGTTGGACCCCGCGTTCAACCTTCTGTGCCGTCAACAGGGAATCAGGCGAGGTGCCGGCCTTGCTTTCCGTTATTGTTTCAAGTCTGGGTTTCAAGGAAGCCACATCCACATACAGAAAAAATTTATCCCGTCCTTCGGCCCGCTGTTTTAACTCCATATAGTCAGCTCGGTCCGCCAGTCCTCCACCTTTTTGAATGATCCGGCCAAGCAGGAGGTCAAGACATTGCCGAATGGGGCCTGGGTCAAAGGCTGCAACCAGAAGTTCGTTATTGGTGGAAAAGTATACATACTGTCCATTTTTCAGCTGATAGCAATGAATGGAATATCCCTGGTACGTACTATCAGCCAATCTCTGCATACCGGATAATCGACCAAAAAAAGAATGAAGCAACGCTGTTTTTCGACCGGAGGTGTTCAGAAAAACCATCTCCTTGCGAAGGGAAGAAAAAGATGCATCTTCTTGTTCTTTTGACGCAAGCAAGGCAACGATACTTCTTGTATTGAAAAGTTCTCGAAACACCGGACTTTCTGCAAACCGATTCCAATTCGTGGCAATCCTCTTCACTTCTTCTCTGTCTTCCTGATTCAATCCAAGGGCACGAAGGATCAATGGCCAGTCCATAGCCCATATTTTCTTTCCCAATGGACTCTCTAACAAAACTTGATAAGAGCTGGCCGGGCTGTCCCATTCGACAACGATGTCACTGTTGGGAGGTATCAGGGCAAGGAGATCCAGGTCATCCTCTTTGACAAGAAGGAATGAAACGCCATAGACTACCAGCAAAAATACAAAAAATAAAAAAAGGCGGTGCTTCATGGTCAAAATATCAACTGCGTATTTTCGCTGTGGTTGGCTTGGTGTTGCTTCTAAGGAGGTAGCTTTCCAAAAGAGACAGCAGCAATTCCTCATCAATGGGTTTGGCTAAATAGTTGTCCATGCCGGCGGCAAGACATTTTTTCCGGTCATCCTCCATGGCATGGGCAGTCATTGCAATAATAGGGATATGACCGCCGTCAACCTTTTCCTGTGCCCTGATCCTTGCCACGGCCTCATAGCCGTCCATTTCCGGCATTTGGATATCCATTAAAATACAGTCATAGTTTCCTTCCTGCCAGGCGTTTACCGCTTCCAAACCATTTGTAACGGTATCGACCAGAAGGCCGGCTCGGGAGAGAAGAACCTCAGTCAGTGTAATATTGACGAACTCATCATCAGCCAGCAGGACGGAATATCCCTTAACCGATAGTTTTTTCTCGGTATCAATTTCTTCATGGGGAGAAGACTCGAGGGTGATTTCATCGGAAGCGATCTGAAATGGAATGGAAAAATAAAACCTTGTTCCCTTGCCCTGCTCACTGTCAAAATGCACATCGCCCCCCATCAAACGAACAAATTGTCTGGTAATGGCAAGCCCCAGTCCTGTGCCGCCATACCGCCGTGAATGGGTAGCGTCAACCTGGGTAAAGGCCTCAAAAATAGTGTCTTGCATGGCAGTGTCAATACCGATGCCGGTATCCTGTACTTCAAAAAACAACCGTACCCTGTCGGTGTCAAACCGCGATTGCAAAGAAACCTTGATAGTGACTCCTCCCTCATGGGTAAACTTCATCCCGTTGCCGACCAGGTTTATGAGAACCTGGGTTAGTTTGATGGAATCACCAATCAGCTTATCAGGCACATCCGGCTGAATTTCACAGTACAGCTGCAGCCCTTTTTCCTGAGCAAGCACCTCCAGATTATGCAGCGGTTCTGCAAAAATCATACGCAGGGAAAACTCCTGCTTGTTGAGTTCAAAGCGACCGGCTTCCACTTTGGAAAAATCAAGAATAGCGTTGATGATGGACAACAGACGATTTCCCGAGCTGTAGATGAGTTCCAGATGTTTACGTTGCTCGTCGGACAGTTCTTCATCCAACAAGAGTTTGGAAAGGCCGATGATCCCGTTCATGGGTGTCCGTATTTCATGGCTCATGTTAGCAAGAAAATCGCTTTTTGCCCTTGAAGCGGCCTCGGCATGTACCCTGGCATCTTCGAGTTCTCTTTCCACGGTCTTCTGTTTTGTAATATCCTGCACAACCCAGACGACTCCAAAAGATAGATTTCTTGGTGAAATCGCTTTTCCGCTGAGGGTACAGGGTACTAAGGTCCCATCTTTCTTCACGAGTGTGTATTCAATCTGTTCAAGATCACGACGGGCGAGTTGGCGGGCATAGGTCATGACAAAATACCGAAACAATTTCCGACTAGGAAAAAACATCCGAATATCACCCATGAATATTTCCTCTAGGGTGTAGCCGAAAATCTCGCCCATTCGCTCGTTGACACTGATTACCCGACCATCACGAATCATGAGAATCCCGACCAGACTGGCACTGAAAATAGTTTCAAGTTCACGCTTGGTTTCCCTACGCGCGGCTTCGGCTCGAACGCTACGGTTCCGTCCCCGGAGCACGGCCTCGTTCAGTTGCCGTTCCTTACCCGAATACAGGGTCATCATAATCAGCATTACACCGGCAGCAAGAACCAGCAATCCACCGGCGAGTATCAATATCCAGGGGAAAGGGGCTGGTTGAAAAACAACCACCTGCCATCCCTCAAGATCGATGGGATGTTTATAAACCAATGTTCTGGTGCCCTGCCAGGAGATAACGCTATCATGTAAGGAAAAGGGCAAGGGCTCCAGGGGAAGATCACTAAACTGGCGACCGGAACGAATTCTTTGCAGTGCAGTGGCGGAAAGAGGGTATCCGGCACGAAAAAGTAAGTTTTTTCGATTAGCAGAAAAGATAATCCCTTCCGGAGACATCAGAAATGCGACCTGGTTAACGTTTTCTGCGTTGAAAAATGAGTCAATGGTGGTCAGGTCAATCTTCACCGCCAGTACACCAATCGGTAAGCCATTGCCGCTTTGCCGTACCGGCGAGCTGAAATACACCCCTCTTTCTCCAGTCGTTACGCCGACAGCTGCATATTGGGCCGGTTTTCCATTTATGGCCTGACTGAAGTAGGGGCGAAAACTGTAGTTGTTGCCGGTAAGGGTCTCTTTTTCGACACCGTATGGAGAACATCCGATTACAGTCCCGTTTCGGTTAAGCACGTAGACAATCGAGGCATCAAGAACCTCCTTGGCTGTGGTCAAAACCTGAACGAGCTGCTTGTTGTCAGGTGAGCTATTGCCAAGACAGACATCGATGACGCCCTGCTTGAGGGCTAAATTATTAGCGGCATCTCTAAAATGCTGAACAATGAAATCATTGATTTGAAAAGCAAGATGATCGGTGGTGATTTCCAGGCGACTTCGATACAGCATCCGCACCAGACGATCGCTGCCGAAAAACACAAAACCAATGGCAAAAAGCGTCAAGATACAGATAATGACAATGACCAAGCGTGGTGTATTCTCCTGCTGCCTGGAAGGTAAGTCACTGTTGAGGGTATGAGTTGAAATATTTCGCATTGGACCAGAAGAGCAAATGATGCACGAACCGTCGCCACTGCTATGGAGCAGGTTTCATTGTGCCTGGATGAAAGCAATGCTCACTTGAGAAGAGAACAGCGTTTCAGGACGCTGTCAGATTACACCCAATTCTTGTCGGTGGCGAGGCTTTTTACGACACCGATAAAAATTAGGATTTTCGTTCGAGATAAAGTAAGCGTAGACTTCGAGGCATGCGAATATTTTTACCACAGGCAGGATATTCCGCGGAAAAAAACTTGAACATAACGAGGTAAGCGAACTTGTGAGACTCCGGGAGATCGGGAAAAAGTACAATTATTCAAGGTAGCCTTAGAGATCTCTGGCAATGCTCATGTAAAAGCTTACCCCTTTTTCTTCACCGGGATCAGCCCAGACCTCTCCCTTATGCTGCTGTATTAATTCTTTTACAATAGCCAGCCCTAGACCTGTGCCCTGAACTCCTCCGGAGGATTTTTCGCGTGTAAATAATTCAAAAATCGTATCGCATTCATCCCGCGTCATCCCAACCCCATCATTACTCACCGAAAAGATATGAAATTTGGGGGTCTGCTTATAGTTGATGATAATTTCATGTAATTCCTCGCCTCCATACTTCAAGGCATTATCAATGCAGTTTCTCAGGGCTCGAACAAGTGCAGTTCCATCGGCCCGAATGGTCGGCAGATCAGATGGTTCAACCCAGTGAATCTGTCGACCATCAAGTTGAAGTTCGAATTCTTTCCGAACAGAACCGACAACCTTCTGCATCGGGACCCATTCCAACCTGAGCTGCGACTCTTTGGCCGCCATATAGGAATTGATTTGATCAACCAGGGTAATAATCTGCAGGGATGAATGTAAGATCTGGTTGCAGTAGTCCTGTCCCTTCTGCGGCAACAATGGTTTAAATTTTTTATCTACAAGATGAGTCAGCCCATGGAGAGAGATTGCGGGGGCCTTTATATCATGGGCTATCGAATAGGAAAACAGTTTGACCTTCTCCGCTTGTCCCCTCAGTTTTTCTTCCAGCCGTTTTCGTGCAAGGATCTCTTTCTTCAACCTGCGGTTTTGCTCTTTCAGTCGGTGGACAAGACTGCGCTTTTCAAGGCAGTTTGAAACCCGCAACAACAACTCATCAATTTCACAAGGTTTAAGTAAATAATCATCAACGCCAGCCCGTAGCGCATCGATAACAGAATGCATGTCACCATAACCTGTAAAAATAATAACACTGGTTTCCGGCGCAGTTTTTTTGATCTCCTGTATGAGTTCAGTCCCATTGATTTCAGGCATCATCAAATCAGTAATCACCAGATCGTATTGACCATCTCTCAAACAGGTTATGACCTCCTTACCGTTTCCGGCGCCGGTGACCTGATATTCCTGATTGCTTAACGCTTTTTTCAGGGAGCCCAGGATAAGCGGTTTATCATCGGCGATCAGGATTTTGGTACCATGCATCCGTTAGCATTCCAATTTTGATGAACTCGTAAAAAGTCGAAAATGACATTTTAATTGCAGGGAAATACAGCGACTTATGACCTTTCCGCCGTCGGTGGCGAGGCTTTTTACGACACCGACAATTGTAATTAAAATACGACAACCATAACTACAGGTTAGGCAAATCCTTAAGTTTTATCAGAGGACAAAAGACATACCGATAGGTTGCGGGCAAAGCCCGCTTTGTTTATTGCGCACCTTTAGGCAGACAGTCGCTTCGCCAACAGCAGGCTTGCTGGTCACAGGACTCAACCGCGCTCTGAAAACACGGCAAATTACCCTCGCCCAACTGAATGGCTCGTACCAGATCCTGCTTTTTCAGTCGTCCAGGTTTAATTTGCTGCTTCTTGGCAATACTTCGAATTTCCGTCATTTTCATGTACTTCATCTCCATTGTTTTCATATTTCGTCAACGATTTGTTGTCGAAACGGTTTGTTATGCCATCGATATCGCTTTTTCCCGCATGGGTATACAGGAGTCTGCAAGTTTCTTGTGCACGATTAGAATAACTGCGCACGCGACACCGTCTCAAGACAGTGCTGCTCAACGACGTTCTTCTATAATCTCTATGTGCCTATTATAGAAGTAAAATATATTTAAACAATAGGCTATGATGCAATAAATAATGTATAGACAATGTATCAACGGCAGAATAACTTCACGAATACGCTTGCACTGCAACCCTAATTATCGATTATCAATATAGTGAAAGAACGGTCTAAATATTTGCCTTTTTACCGATAAAACCGAGTTTATTTCTGATGGGCGCCTTGAAAATAAGAATTTTCGTTCGAGGCATGACAAAAGAGAGACCTTGACTACGAAAAATCGGGGGAAATTAAAATTGTCGCTATCGTAGATAGCGAGTGCAACGAGACTTCGAAAAGCCTCGCCACTGACGGATGAAAGGTTATAAATCATTGTATTTCCGTATAGTGAAAACGGCGTTTTGGAATTTCTACGAGCCCATCAAAATTTTCCAAACAGTCATGAGCTTCTTCAAGCCTGGTGATATTACCCGGTAGAGAAAGTCGCTTCCATAATCCCATACCTACGAAGCATACTTTCTGTTTTAATATTTACTTCAGCGTTACCGTTGGTTATAGAAAACATGTACATAGAATAACACCTCCCTCGGATTACCTGGGCTGCTAAGCGCATTCAACCAGGTCCACAATGGCGGTTTATAAAGAGCAGCAGCTATGAAAGG
>CALZIH010000081.1 GCA_945787305.1 uncultured Desulfobulbaceae bacterium
TTGTGCCTCACCCCTATGATACAGAGGATATCAGGCGCAGGCACTTTAAGCTCATGCGCCTCAATCAGCGCAGAAAACCCCACCAAAAAGGAACCTTTTTCAGGAATAGAAAAGTCATGAAAAACGGCTCCGACACGTGAATTTTGATTATACTTAGTCATTTTTATGAATTTTCATTTTTTCTTACGGAGACATTATGCCATGAAGAACGATTATTAGCCACGAAAAATAGTTACAAATAGTCTCTCTCGTGAAAAACGATTAGAAATAGCGCGCTATAATTCTACAGCGTGCTATTCGATTCTAATTCAGCAATTACTAAACACATGAACCTCGTTATACGCTGTTTCTACAGTGGATATATCACCGCTCAATTCCATGTCGCGCCCCATGCGCTCATAGTCGATATAGAATGAAAGACGCTCAGGCACTTGGCTTGTGCTTGTCGTCAGTTCCTCAGCGTAATCTGCCAGCCCTGGCCGCTAAAAGAAACTGACCCACCTGTGCCAAGACAAACTGACCCGCCTCATGCGCACCAGTCAGCAAAATGTCTGGCATGAAAAACAGGTAGAAGGGTAATCTGCTTGCAAAAGGAATAGCAGGGACTGGCAGAGAGGAAATAAGGAAAGTCGAAGGGTTATTCAGGCAAACCGCCACGGAGAGATTGCCCGTCGATCTTGATGATCAAAAAAAAAGGGGTCAAATATATTTTCTAAAGTCGCCATAGCTTATATGTAACACTCCTATTGGATTATAATCGAGTCGGAGGTAAAGAATAACATCACCCCCAGAAACAAAAAATGTTTTTAAAGCATTAGGTTAAATTATCCGTTTGCAATGAATTAGCAAAAAAAAAGGAGTTAAGCCAAACAGGCTTAACTCCTTGAATATGCATGGTAGCGGGGGCCGGATTTGAACCAGCGACCTTCGGGTTATGAGCCCGACGAGCTACCAGACTGCTCCACCCCGCGTCACGATCTACGAATATAACATACCTACAGCAATTGTCAACTGTTGTTTACATCATCTTCAGCTTTCCTGAAAATGGCTTCAATCTTTTCACCAATCAAAGAAGGAAAAGGCGTCAATTTACCTTGGGCGTTTACGCAGGCGTGATTGGTGAATCCTTTCACCAGGAGCTGCTCTTTGCCTTCAGAGCACCTGGTAATTCGATAATGAAAACGACAGGAGACTTTTTTCAATTCCGCAAGCGAAGCCTTAATGGTGAGCAGGTCATCATAAAAGGCAGGCGCCTTATAACGAAGATAGGTCTCTGTTACCGGCAGAATCAAGCCGTGTTGCTCGATCTCGCTATACGGTAAAGCCAAAGTACGCATAAATTCGGTGCGGCCGATTTCAAAATAACGCAGATAATTGGCGTTATAGACCACTCCTCCGGCATCGGTATCGCCGTATATGACACGGTAATCCATATGGAAAACCGGCTCCCGCATGGCCACCTGAAGGTTACTCATACCGCTGCCCCACGGACGAATCGCTCAAAAAAGGCTGCGCCGCTTTCCAGGACAAGCCCGTTTTCAGTGGCTGCCGTCTTGGCATTTGCCTCCGAATAGCTGAGACCGCTGGCCGATTCAACCCCACGGGAATCATAGAGCAGCATGGGAACCGGCCAGTCGACATGGGTACGCAGGGATAGCGGTGTATAATGATCCATGGTCACTACCAACCGAAACGGCTCGCCTGACTGTTCCAATCGCTCGACCATCGGCGCCACTACCTTGGCATCCAGATCTTCTATGGCCTGCACCTTGTCGGCCAGTACACCCTGGTGGCCGGCTTCGTCCGGGCCTTCAAGATGGACGATGGCAAGATCATCGGTTTCAAGGGATTGCAGGGCAGCATCGACCTTGCCCGCATAATTCGTATCAATATACCCGGTTGCACCCGGTATATCAGGCACGGCAAGGCCGGCGTACACCCCCAGACCTTTGAGCAGATCCACGGCAGATATCAGACAGCCTTTGAGGCCGAAACGAGAGGACAGGGTCGGCATGGAAGGGCTCTTGCCCTCGCCCCAAAGCCAGATACCGTTGGCCGGATTTTTTCCCTGACGGAGACGTTCGCGGTTGACGGGATGATCGGCCAGAACCGCTGCCGACTTCTCCAGCAGATCTTTCAAGTATCCAACCTGCAGATAATTCCTATATAAGCTGGTAACATCCTTGTCCATGTAATCATGGGGAGGCGCTGTCGATAATCGGGGTGGTTCACCCTGCAGGATCATCAGGTGCCGGTAACTGATTCCCGGATAAAAACGCAGCCGCTCCGCTCCACAGGACTCCTGAATAGCTTCAACCAGTTGCCTGCTTTCCCCGGTTGTGATATGACCGGCACTATAATCTCGCATAATCACCCGGTCGCCCTGATGATCAAGGGTTACCAGGTTACAGCGAAAGGCAAGCGCATCGGCATCGATCGCAACCCCCATGGAAGCGGCTTCAATCGGGGCCCGTCCCGTATAGTACTTCTCCGGCTCATAGCCTAAAAGGGAAAGATTGGCCACATCACTGCCCGGAGGATAACCGGCAGGAACAGTACTGACCAGCAACTGTTCGCCTTCGCTTGCCAGACGATCCATGACCGGAGTTGCCGCCGCTTCAATCGGCGTTTTACCACCGAGTGCGGCGATGGGCTCATCGCCCATACCATCACCTATTATCAGGATATATTTCATGCAAACATTCCGGTTGCCGGCACAGAGATCCCTGCCCCTGTTACGGGCTACTCTATTTCAAGCATTCGTATTTTAATCGTAGGCGCTGCAACGACATCCAAGGCGTCAATTTCCGACAAGGCCGCTGAAACTGAAGATTCAGTTGCCGTATGGGTGCGCATGACAACGGAAACCGGCCCCAGCTCTTTTCGTCCCTTCTGAATGACGGATTCAATACTGATACCATTACGACTGAGGATGCCGGCTATGGTGGAGAGTACACCCGGCTCATCATTTGCCGTTATTCTAAAGTAATAAGCGCAAGCCAATTCGCTCATAGGGGTAATTTTGCGCTCACCGATATATTCAGGCAGATACGAGAGGGAAGGAACCCGCCCGACCGAGCCGGACCGAATATCCCGGGCAATGTCTAAAATATCTGCGGCAACCGCACTGCCAGTCGCCATCTTGCCCGCACCAAGACCGTAGAGCAACACATTACCCACCATATCGCCGGTAAAATGAATGGCATTAAAAGCACCGTCTATTTTTGCCAGCAAATGACTGTCGGGAACCATGGTCGGGTGAACCCGGGCTTCGACATGGTCGCCATGATTATGGCTGATAGCCAGTAACTTGATCCGGCAGCCAAATTCGCGGGCAAACTCGATATCCACCGGCTTAATCTGTGAAATCCCTTCGGTGGCAATATCATTATGGGTGATATTCATGCCATAGGCCATGGTCATTAGAATGGCCAGCTTATGGGCGGTATCGATACCTTCAATGTCATAGGTGGGATCAGCCTCGGCAAAGCCCTGTTCCTGGGCATCTTTCAGAACCTCTGCAAAAGGTATCCCTTCATCGGTCATCCGGGTGAGAATGTAGTTGGCTGTGCCGTTCATAATCCCCATGATGGCAAGGATCTTGTTGGCGACCAATCCCTCTTTCAGGGATTTGATCACCGGGATACCGCCGCCGACGCTTGCCTCAAACCCCACCTCTACCCCCTTCTTGGAGGCCGCAGAAAAGATATCCTGCCCTTCCTGGGAGAGCAGGGCCTTGTTTGCGGTCACCACGTGCTTGCCGGATGCAATTGCATCCATGACAAAGGTCTTGGCCGGTTCAATACCACCGATCAACTCCACAACAATATCGATATCCGGGTCATTGATGAGCTCTGCTGCATCTTTTGTCAGGGTAACACCGGCAAACTGCGGCGGTAACTCCGATATATGAATATCAGCAACCTTTGACAGTCGCACCGATATGCCGCTGCGCTTCTCAAGCCGCTGCTGCTGCTCCAGTAGCACTTCGGCAAGACCGCTTCCTACCGTCCCGAACCCAATTATACCAACCCGTATTTCTTTCATAATCTTTTTTTGTTAAATATTACTGAACCATTGCTCTTTGCCGCCAATTTGTACCCTCTTTCGGTCTCCTTGTCAAAAACAATGCATCTATATTTTCATAGCCAAACCGAAGAAGGTACGCTATAGTGCGCTGTTGAATGAGAGACCATTCACTGCGTCTCTCTTCTTGTACAGTAAGTCAGCAGCTTACACCCCCAAAATAGTACCAGGGCGGTGACTGTTTTATTCAACTTAATGCATGGGAGATTGTTTATGAACATTCTGGCTTTTGGACCAAACGGCAGCGGTAAAGGCACCCAGGGTGCTATTGTTAAGGAAAAACACGGTATGGATCACATTGAATCCGGTGCCATTTTTCGTGAGCACATTAAGGGCGGAACCGAACTTGGCAAAAAAGCCAAGGAATATATCGAACGCGGAGACCTGGTTCCCGATGACATCACCATTCCAATGGTCCTGGAAACCCTGGGCAAATCCAAAGACAAAGGCTGGTTACTCGACGGGTTCCCCCGTTCTCTGGCCCAGGCTGAAGCTCTGGACAAAGCGCTGAATGAATCAGGTATGGGACTGGACTATGTTATTGAGATCGTTCTCGACCGTCAGGTTGCAAAGGATCGGATCATGGGGCGTCGACTTTGCGCCAATGACAACAACCACCCCAACCACATCGCCTTTGAGGCCATCAAACCGGTTGAAAAAGACGGTAAACTGGTCTGCCGCGTCTGTGGCGGTGAGCTTTCTGCCCGCGCCGACGACCAGGACGAAGAGGCCATTGGCAAGCGCCACGACATCTACTACGATGACAATACCGGCACCATGGCTGCGGTGAACTACTTCAAAAACAACAGCAGCGCCAAAGTGATCTCCGTCGATGGTGGCCCTAGCATCAAGGAAGTATCAGCGTTGATCATGAAAGAACTGTAGTCAACCGATTTTACCGGACAGGAAACGTTTCCGCGGATTACTGCGGAAACGTTTTTTTTTGGGGGAATATACATCCGTATAACGAGGAAAATGAGGTGCACGTTTTCAACGTGGCCTGCGTTCCTAACCCAAATTTTACCCCCGCCATGCGGGTTTTATTTGACACTGCCCCGTTTTTCATTCATTGTATAAAGTATGAAAACACTAATTTCCATGAATCTCGTGCAGTCCATTATGGTAAAGGAGGCTTTTGCCAAGGAGGCCGCGGATGATATTGTTACCGTGGCCAACTGGATAGTCGAAACCTTTGAGGATGGCGGCAAATTGCTTATGTTCGGCAATGGCGGCAGCGCTGCCGACGCCCAGCACCTGGCAGCGGAATTTATCAATCGATTCCTGATCAACCGACGACCGCTACCTGCTCTGGCCCTGACAACGGACACCTCGGTTATCACCTCAATAAGCAATGATTTTTCCTATGATCAGATCTTTGCAAAACAGGTACAGGCCCTGGCCAAACCTGAGGATCTCGTCCTGGGCATTTCCACATCCGGAACTTCAGCCAATGTGGTCAAGGCTATGGAAACCGCCAGAGTTATAGGCACAAGGACGGTTGCCCTGACCGGCGGAACAAAAAATCCCGGCGGAGATCTCACGCAAACCAGTGATATAGTACTTAACGTGCCATCGGATTCAACGCCTCACATACAGGAAGTCCACCTCTGGGTGGAACACCTGCTCTGCGAAATGGTGGAAAAAAAGATGTTTGCTGCAGGCTGAGCCTGTTGTACCCTTCTCCTGCATTCGTGCTTTACTCTCCCCTGTTTTAACATGCCGAAACCATCAATCGAGCCTCTGGATTTTAGCGACCTGCAGACCTATTCTGTCTACGGTCGTCATTCCAAGGTAACCATAGAAGACTTTGCCCGACCGCTATCTGCCGGTATGCGGGTCAGTGAACTCCTTGCCGCCCTGCCGGCTCAACTGGCAGGCGTCGACTTCCCTGAGTTTGTCCGTTCTGTTGCGAAATCCATCAAGAAATAGCCATGATCGGTCGCACATCGGAAGAGGTCGCAAATGTCCTCGGCGCGGGAGCCTTTGGGGCCGCAAAGGAAACCGGCGAAGTGCTGAACGAGGCCATCAACAGCGGCGCTCAAAAAAATATCGGCATGGGCGAGGCTGTAGGCCGAACGCTACTTGATAACGATTTTCCCCATAACGACCAGAGCCTGCTGGCCCAGGCATACAAGTTGGGCGTACCTGTCACTGTCCATGTGGCCGTAGGCACGGATATCATTCATATCCACCCCAGTGTCGACGGAGCAGCCATCGGCCAGACCAGTCATTTTGATTTTCGCTTATTCTGTCGCATGGTCAGTGAACTTGAAGGTGGTGTCTATCTTAACGTCGGTTCTGCCGTTCTCCTGCCGGAAGTTTTTCTCAAGGCCCTGACCGTGGTCAGAAATCTCGGTTTTGAAGTGAAAAATCTCACCACCGCCAACCTTGATTTCATCCGCCATTACCGACCGGCGACCAATGTCGTCCATCGTCCCACCCTTGAAGGGGGCCGAGGGTTTAACTTCACCGGTCACCATGAACTGATGATTCCCCTCTTTGCCGCAGCTTTACTGGACGAGTTGACAAAAAAGTGATACAAGGGGTATCCAGAGTTGATCGGTGTCGCAGATAAGCGAGGTAACGAGACTTCGAAAATCATCGCCACCGACCGCGAAAAACTGGTAATTCATTGGATTGCCATACCATGCAAACGGCGTTTTGGCCTTTTTACGAGTCCACAAGCGTTTGACAAGGTAGTTTCTTCTCCCCATTAAAAGTACACAACACATGAAAGCAACGATAAAAATAGGCACCCGGGCCAGCCTGCTGGCCGTCACCCAATCGACATGGGTGAAAAACCAGATTGAGGCCCAGTACCCGCAAACGTCAGTGGAACTGGTCAAGATAACAACCAAAGGGGACAAGATCCTTGATGTGCCCCTGGCCAAGGTCGGAGGCAAGGGACTGTTTGTCAAAGAGATCGAAGATGCCCTGCTTGCAGAACAGGTTGACCTTGCTGTCCACTCCATGAAAGACGTTCCCACGGATTTGCCGGATGGTTTACACGTGGCGATTGTACCGGCACGGGAAATCCCACAGGATGCTTTTGTTTCGGTGCACTACAAAACCGTCGACGAGCTGCCCCAGGGGGCGACCATTGGAACATCGAGCCTCAGGCGCAAAGCCCAGCTGGCGGCCCTGCGACCCGATCTCAACATCGAGGACCTGCGCGGTAACCTGGACACCCGCCTGCGCAAACTTGATGAAGGCCAATATGACGCTATCATCCTGGCGGGCGCCGGATTGAATCGCCTGGGTATGCAGGAGCGGATCACCAGTCTTTTTTCGCCTGAACAGATGCTGCCTGCCATAGGGCAAGGCTCACTGGGGCTTGAGTTGCGCAAGTCGGACACCGAACTCCTGGAGGGGATGCAATTTCTCCATGACCAGAAAACTGCTGTCACTGTGGCGGCGGAACGCGCCTTTCTCCTTCGCCTTGAAGGGGGCTGCCAGGTACCCATCGGTGCCCATGCCACAAAGGAAGGAGAGGATGTCACCCTGACGGGACTCATTGCCAGTGTCGACGGCACGCAAATCCTGCGCGAAACACAGACTGCACCACTTGAGCAGGCAGAAGAACTCGGCAAAGCCCTTGCCGAGACCCTGCTTGGCCGTGGCGGAAAAACTATTCTTGATGAAGTTTACCGGACAGAAATTTCATGACAACCCAGACAGCCCAACAACCCGGCAAGGTGTACCTGGTCGGTGCCGGCCCAGGTGACCCCGGCCTGATTACCCTGCGGGGAAAATATCTCCTGGAACGAGCGGAAGTGGTCGTTTACGACTATCTGGCTAATCCAAAATTGCTCTCCCATGTACCGAACACCGCCGAACGGGTGTATGCCGGTAAAAAAGGCGGCGGGCTGCATGCCTTTACCCAGGAAGGAATCAATAAGTTACTGGTAGATTATGCCCTGACCGGAAAACGGGTGGTCCGACTGAAAGGTGGAGACCCGTTTATCTTTGGTCGCGGCGCCGAAGAAATCCAGGAACTGGTTGTTGCCGGCATTGACTTTGAGGTCGTACCGGGGGTAACCTCCGCTACAGCCGCAGCAACCTATGCAGGCATCCCTATTACCCACCGTGAGCATACGGCATCGGTTGCTTTTATCACCGGCCATGAGGCCACCGGCAAAAAGGAATCCAATGTTGCCTGGGATAAACTGGCCACGGGCGCGGGTACCCTGGTTATCTACATGGGCATCAAAAACCTGCCCATCATCACGAAAAAACTGATGGACAACGGTCGCGCCCCGGATACCCCTGTTGCCGTAGTCCGCTGGGCATCGACACCGGAACAGCATTCGGTTGAGGGCACACTTGCAACCATTACCGAGGTGGTTAAAAAGGCGGATATCAAACCTCCGGCCCTGGTCATCGTCGGTGACGTCGTCAAACTGCGCAACACCATTGACTGGTTTGAACGGCGCCCGCTGTTCGGCAAACGCATGGTCATCACCCGTACCCGTGAACAGGCCAGCGAACTGGTGGCCCGGCTGGCGGAAAACGGCGCTGACTGTCTGGAATATCCAACCCTGCACATGGAACCTGTCGAAGATTACACAATTCTTGACCAGGCACTCCAGGAAATCGGCAGCTATCAATGGCTACTGTTTACCAGCCTCAATGCCATAACCTGGTTTTTCAAACACCTGTGGGAAAAAGGTATGGATGCCAGGAATCTGAATGGCCCTAAAATAGCTGTTGTCGGCAGGGCAACGGCCGATAAATTGCTCACCTACGGCTTGAAAGCGGATCTGATTCCGGAACACTTTACCGGTGAAGGGTTGGCTGAAGCCTTAATCGAGACCGGCATACAAGGCGGAAAAATCCTCATTCCCAGAGCGGTTAAGGCCAGGGAGATTCTGCCGGAAATGCTTAAACAGGCCGAAGCTTCAGTCACGGTTGCGCCGGTGTATGAGAATGTGCCGCCACAAGGCAGAAAAGATGAGCTGCGCGAGCGACTGGAAAACGGGACCATCGATCTGGTGACCTTTACCAGTTCCTCCACGGTCGACAACTTCCTCACCATGGTTGATGCTGCCTCGGAAGAAGAACTGCACCGACTCATGGATCCGGTCACCATCGCCGTCATAGGCCCGATCACCGCCGACACGGTACAAAAACACGGCCTGAAAGTCGATATCCAGCCGGAACAGTACACCATTACCGATATGGTGAATGCCATTGTTGCCTATTATCAGCAGGCCGATACCTGATCACCGGAGACCGTATTCCTGTTATCGACTCGACCTGCCGGGCGGTGTAAAAGACCGCCCGCGTACCACTGCCGAAGACGCTCTGGAATCTCTCCAGGAAAGACAACTGCTCTGTAAGCTCTGCAGTGCCCCTGTTACCCGGCAAAAAGAGGCCGTCTCCAAAAACGGCCTCCATGAGCATGTCTTTTTTAACCCCAGTGGCATCACTTTTGAAATACGTTGTTTTCTCCGGGCACCCGGCTGTAGCGTTGAAGGGGAGCCAACGACCGCATTCTCCTGGTTTAGCGGTTACAGTTGGCAATATGGGCTCTGTTCAACCTGCCTGACCCACTTGGGCTGGAGATTTACAGCAGCAAATGATTCGTTTTTCGCTCTGATTTCTAATCGGCTTATGGAGTAAAGCGGGGAAGATCGTAGGTTTTCAGACTGAAGCCTGTTAGCATCTCAGGGAATGAACGGGTGCTGGTTATGAAGGGCACCTGGAAACCTACAGTCTTAAGTCTTCAGCCTATACAAATACAACCTATTGCTCCACCCGCATGGCCTCAACCGGTTCCATTCGGGCTGCAGTAATTGCCGGGTACATTACCCCAACAAGGCTGAGAAAACAGCCCATCCCGATGGCTTTGAGAAGGGTCTGGGAAAGATCGGCTAAGGGAAATGCTGCAAAAACCGGTGTTCCCAGGGTAAACAAACCGGCCAAGACCGCAACCCCTCCCCCCAGCAACGCACCGGCAAGAGAGCCGGCCATCCCTTGCAGGCCCGCCTCTATCAAAAAAAGACGCATAACGACACTATCCAGTGCGCCCAGGCATTTCATGGTGCCGATCTCCCGGAACCGCTCCGTCACAGCCATCAATTGAGCATTAACAATACCGACAACGCAGACCAGTAGAGAGAGGATTACAATCCATCGCTGCTTGGCACTTTCGCCAATGGAAGAGGCATTGTCGTCGACGTCGTACCCGGCATGGATAAGGACCTGCAGCCTTTTTGGATGCTCTGATTGCAACAGCCCGTTTGCCAGATCATTTCCGGCCTGGACATAGGTGAGAAAGGCCACGGCCAGGACAAGGCTCATGGTCGTGATCAGGGAACGAAAAAACCGGACTTTAATCGACTTAAAGGCAATTTCTACAGATTTTGCCAAGGGAAGGGCTGTCAGTCTTTCCATGAATGATGTTCCAGGTATCGGGTTTTAAGTTCCAGGTTGCGGACAGAAGCCGGTTATAGAACCCATTTCCTCAGAAGGTGCGGCAAGACAACAACAGAAAAGGTTGCAAATAAAGCCTCTGCTCAGTGACACGGGAACTCCTTCTGCGACGAACACACTTTCACACTCTTTTATATCAGGAATCACTTCCGATTAATTATCAAGATTACCGTGAAAGAGCTATTATTTTTTTTCAACCGTTCCATACCTCGTTTACCATGCTATGAAAATCATCCTTGCCATGTCACCAGCAACCGCCAGATAACGATGAACAAACCGACCTCCCTGGTGGATCCTGTGCTGGTGGTCGGCTCGAAAAATTCATCCAATACCAACCGGCTTCAAGCAACCTTGCTCATCTATAAAGTCACGATAGGTACAAAAGGTTATCCCGGATTGCCGGCTGAGTATTTGCAGCAATCGTTCTAAAAAATACACCGCATGGTTGTTCATTCGTTGGTGATGAAGCATGATCCCAAGGCGGCCCATGCGTACTCCCTGTCGGCAATCTCCCAGTAATCGCTCAACGGCCTGCTGCCCATCTTTTTCTTTAGCTGTATGGAGATCAACATTGACCTGAAAATCAGGCAAGCCCTTCACTTCAGGTTGAACTCCGATTGATCTGGATACAGCGTGATAGCCAATCTCCTGGAGCACATTGAGCGTCATCCGGCTGCACCTATTCCACGGAGGAGTAAAAACCGGATAAAAGGCATCCCCAAGAAGAGTGGCAAGTCGATCATAACCGGCCTTCAGCTCTTTTCGGACCTCAGTCTCTGAGCGCGACTCACCGAACTCATTGTTCTTTCCCACCTTCTCATGGTTTTCATGACAATAACCATGCTGATGCCAGCACCAGAGACCATCACTGGCCCCAAAACGACTCATTCCCCGCCAACGCTCCGCTGTCATCCACTGGGGCACCACCGCAAGGCAAAGCGGTAGCCGATATTGACGGAACATTTCCATCATCACAGTAAAGTTATCGTCAATTTTGCCGATATCATCGGCCCTAAAAAACACCTGCAACGGCTTCTCTGCAACTATTTGTTGCAGTTCGGTATAGAAGGCCTCCATCAAGGGCTGATGGTACAACGAGGAAACGTTATCTTTCATTTTCTCTCTCTGCAAGCTGCTCAGACAAAAGGAGTCGAGCCGTCTCCTCGGCGCCATTTAGCGAGATTTTCGGTCTAAATGCATCATGCTGCAACATTTTTTCAATCTTTTCTACAAACCGTACCGGAGCTAAATCCCCTTGTTCAAGTAGTTGCAAGGGGACATGAGGAATTATATTCATGGTGGTGTTATACCCCCCCATGGATATTGAAAGGTCTGCAGCACCTAACCAGTCACAGAAATGATCACTGAACCGTGCAACGGCGGCACCCTGCCCAGCCTGTTCAACAAGGAGATCAAAACGATCAGCGGCCAGATACGGGCCGGTAAAAAGCTGCAGGCGAACCGGTTGCCTCTGTGCAAGTATCTTGTGAGCAGCAAGGGCGGACTCCAGAAGTTGAAAGCCGACACTGCCGCTACCGGCACTGACGACAATGAGTTGTTCACCTGTCGCCAGCTCCAGGGATTCGTACAGCCGGCGCCCGGCCTCGGGCCCTGATTGTTCCGCTATATAACCGGTATAGCGAACGGGTATCTTAATATCACGCATCCGGGAAAAGGTCTGATCAAGTGTAATAATATTCGGGTCACCATGGATGAGCAGTAGGTCAAAAAACGCATTGAGTCGATCCACCGCCCGTTGCTCAAATTTGGCAGGATTTTCCCGTTCAACCAGAATATCCCGGACGCTGCAGACCACCCGGCATTGACCATACTGCTCCCGGACATGTGTCAATAGGGGGTCGAGTTCAAAACGAAATCCACAACGACCAAAAGGAAAAAGCTCTATTAAAAGGAGATCCGGCTGCAACCTGTCCACATGGGCCAAAAGCTGCTCTTTTCTTCGCCGCTTGACCTCTTCAAGCGAATCGCCCTCTACAACCGGCTGCAGTGCGGAAAAATCAGCATCCATCTGCAGGGCGGGCAACTGGACAACTGCAATATTATTCGGGAAAGCGATCTCCGCCTGCGGGCCGCCAAGGACAAGGGTTACGTTGCTTTGTTGCAAATGCCTGAGGATTTCGGCCATCCGGGCAAGGTGACCGATACCGAGCACATGCTGGCAATAGACAAGGATTTTTTTCATCTCACGGTGTCCAGAGCTGGAGCGCATTGGGCTCCGCAAGCAGCAGTAAATCGTTGCAAGCGTCCAGCAGGTGCAATTGATACCCCCTCCTGATCAGCCGAGGTTCTGTGGGAAGAAATGCGCGATTACTCAACGCATAGAGTAAACATTTAATCACGCCCTCATGGCAGACGACCAGGATTTTTTCACCGGGCCACCTATTATGTGCCGCCAGGAGTGCTTCTGTTGATCGGTCCAGAACCTCGGTTCTTGACTCGCCACCAGGGGGACGAAACCCCCAACCAAGCCCCTCCTGCTCCTTGACCGCTTGCGGCTGCCGAGCAAAAAGATCAGGTAAGGACCAGCCGGTCCAGTCGCCCCAATCCTGCTCCCGCAGCCGTACATCAATATGTATCTGTAGCTGCAAGGAAGCATTGACCAGTTGCCCGGTCGCCTGCACCCGCCCCAGATCACTCATCACAATACGATTCCACGATCGGGTTGCAAGCTGTTCTCCCCAGCAACGGGCCATTTCCCGGCCAAGAGCAGAAAGCGGGCTGTCATCCCGGCCCTGGATACGCTTTTCCGCATTCCAAATCGTCTGCCCATGGCGGATCAATCCAAACCGGGTTGTCCGATCTGCACCTGTATTGTTGCGATCAGGGTTCATGGAGTACAGTTCTTTCGTGCCGTTGCCTCAGCAGAAGATCTTGAAGCACCTTTTCCACCACTTGATAATTCTTTTGCTGATCATGGCTAACCTGTACATAGCTCATGGCCGACTTCCCCATCTGCAGACGCAGCTCTCTATCATGCAGCAACCGCAGAATGGCGGAGTCAAAGGCCGCATCATTATCCAGTTCCGTGAGAAAACCGGTCTTCCCCTGGTCAACGACCCCGCTTATACCACCGTTGGCATAGGCGACCACGGGCAGACCGCACGCCTGTGCCTCAAGATAAACCATACCCAGCGATTCGTTGATGCCGGGAAAGACAAACACGTCACCCGCTGAATAAAATGCCCGCATTGCTTCGGGTTGCAGCTGGCCCACGAAACGAACCATATCTCCAGGCAAATGGTGGGCAAGCTCCTCAAGCCATGGCCGCTTACAGCCGTCGCCGGCAATCGCCAAGACAAACTGTTCATCCCGTTCATGTAATCGTCGGCAACTTTCAAGCACCCGGGCCAGGCCAAGACTTTTGACATCATCCCTGAACATGGCAGCAGTTACAATAACCGGCCGCTCACCCACCTGCCATTGTTGCCGTAAACTCTTCCCGGCCTCTTCATCCCTGGTGAAGCGCTCAAGAGATAGACCGGGTGGAACAAAAAGGAGCTGTTTCGCTGCAAAAATTCTCGCTAAATCTTTGAGATCCTGTCGCCGGTTGGTTATCGCATGATCAGCAGCCGACAGTGCCCATCGATTCAGGTAATATCCGGGAAAGGTTTTGAGTTTTCTTCTGTACTTGGTGGCAAAGCTGGGCTGAAACAGAACATAAGGAATCTGCATCTTTCGACACACAGTCGGCCCCAGCAGGTCAGGTGCTTTATAATAGCAGTGGTGGGTAAACCAGCAGTCCACCGGCTCTCGCCTCAATGCTGTCAAAATCCTGGGCAGCTCAAAAACAACCTTGGCACACTGCAATGGATGCCAATAAATCCAGCGACTTCGAAGACGACTGATGTCCCTAACCTGATGCCCCTGTTCCCCAAACCAGGTAAACAGGCCGCGACCGATAATCTGGTCGCCGGACGGTCGCGGATGATCAAGAGGTTTAAACGGGGCATAAAAGGCAATCCGCATACAAACGACTCAGTTACGATACGGGGAAGGTACAGTTTAAGGAAGCAATGCCCGAACAATATATTTCGGCAAGCCGTTTGCTCAGTTGCCGATTATCAAAAGAGGTCTGCACCAACTGCCAGCCCTGTTGCATAACGCGATCCCTGAGCACATCATCGGTCAGCATTCTGTTTATGGCCGCAGCCATGGCCCGAGGATCTTCGGCAGGAACCAGCAACCCGGTTTCGCCATCACGGATAATCTCCGGAAGGGCCGAAACAGCTGTTCCTACTGCCGGCAGTCCCATGGCCAGGCTTTCCACCAGCACATTCGGGATACCGTCCCGATCTCCGTTCCCTGCCACCCGGCATCCGAGAACAAAAAGGTCGGCCCGCTCAAACTCCCGAACAACCTCATGGTGAGGACGTGTTCCCAGATAGCGGCAGCACTCTTCCAACCCCAACCGGAATATCCGTGCCACCACCTTTTCTTTATCGTCGCCGTCACCAATCAGCGTATACTCAAAATCCACGCCTTCTTTACGAAGCTGCGCCAAGGCGTCAAGAATGGTAAATAACCCTTTTTTACCCGTCAGCCTGGCGACAGTGAGTATGCGATACCTCGGCACCGGTGCTCTCCGCTTATCTAAAAGTCGAAACTGTTGCAGATCAATACCGTGATAGACACAGTGAATCTCTGTTTTTGTCTTCCCAGCCAGTTCCTGCAGGTACTGTTTATTATACTTGGTACACGTAACAACTAATGAGGCCAGATCGATCTTTTCCTTGAGTTGGCCCGGGTGTGAAGTGTAAATGTCTTTGGCATGGGCGGTGAAGCTGAAATGCAATCCGCTGAGTATACTGGTAAACAGGGCCACGGATGAGGGTGAATGGGCAAAATGGGCATGGAGATGGACAACCTCCGGATGACGCGGCAACAGATAACCAGCCAGATAGCCGGCCTGGAGCAGATGCTTCAAGGTTCCCAGGCTGCGGGTCCGCTGGAAACGTTCTTGTGCTTTTTTGAGAGCGGCAAGAAAAACAGACGGCCTGCGTACCGCTAACAGGGCCGTTGGGAAAAACAGGCGCGGAAAATCCAAGAACAGTTCGGTGGGCAGATAATCTACCTTTGCCCGAATCCTGTCGTTAACGGCATGGGAAAATGATTCCCGGGGATGGCGCATGGAAAAGATGTGTACCGGAATGCCCAGTTGCTCGAGCTGGTAAATTTCATTAGCGATAAAAGTCTCGGATATCCGGGGATACCCTTTCAGGACCATACCCAGTGTGGGTGCTATTGATTCTCTTTGCACAACAAAAGTATTGCTTAATTCAGATGTTCATTGACCAAGGCATGTACACCAACCACATCAACACTCTCCAGGAGGTGTTTTTTGCAGCTGGTCAAGGCCTTGAGAGTAGCCTGGTTGGGGTGCCCTATGCCGATGGCCCACCCTTGTTTTTTTGCCAGGGCTATCAGTCGTTCCAATTGGTGACATATTTTATCCTGATCCTGGGCATTATCGAGAAAAACATGGCGACGAGCCGTGGGAATTGACATTTTCCCGGCCTCATCAAGTCCTGTTGAACGGGATGTGGTATAGGAATCAATAAAAAAAAGCTCACGTTTTTTAAGAACACTCAACACTTCATGCATGGCCTCTCGATTTTCCGTAAACTTTGAGCCCATATGGTTATTTGATCCGATGGCATGGGGTACGGCTATCAGGTTCTCCGCTACCTTGGTTCTGATTTCTTCTGCTGAAAATCGTAGATATAATCCGCCCGGTCCCGGATCCCAGGTAGGATCCTGGGCTTCCATGGGCATATGAAGCAAGATATCACGCCCCTTCTCCCAGGCCTGTTCTTCCTGTTCCAAGGTAAAGGGAGCGTTGGGAAGAAAAGAAAAGGTGAGGTTCAGGTCCAATGCCAGCAATCTGCTGCCGACCTGTTGATGGTAGCCCATGTCGTCTATAATGATGGCAACCTTAGGGCGAGGTATTGTCGGCACGGATTCGGTGTCACATTCGGGTGCCTTTTCCTGCACATCAATCTTCGCCTCCTGAGGCTGGGGAAGGTCCGGTTCTTCAAAGACGATGGTCTGCTCTGCTGATCGCCCTCCAGTTGAGTTCGATAGGTTTTCCTTCTCTCCCCCCTCCTCCTGCTGATCAGTGCGACAGGAGGAAAACACTACAACAAACAGTAAAAAAAGAATTGGCAACATCTGCATAACAGATATTTTTCTTTTACTGTCAATCATTTACTTATTCCTTGCCAGGACGTAGCCAGCAATACTCACCAACAGGCCATAACTTTGTTCATCGACGCCTGCGGTAAATATTTCAAGAGATTTCATCGCTTCATGGACGAAACGTTCCGCCTGCTGTCGAGCCAATCGCAAGCCATCAAGCTGCTTGAGCAGAACACAGAGACGGTCATAGGCCTCCGGCTGCGTCCTGTCTCCACCAATCAAAGCCTTCAGCTCTTTACGTTCATCAATTCCTGCCTGCTCCATGGCAATAATCAGCGGCAGGGTTATTTTTCCCTCTACAAAATCATTACCTACTGTTTTCCCGGTCTGCTGTTTATCGCCAAGGTAATCCAGCAAATCATCCACCACCTGAAAGGCAGCACCCACCTTTTCCCCATAACACCCAAGAGCCTGTTGCTGCTCAGGACTGCCACCGGCAAACAGGGCACCCAAGGTACAGGTTGAGGCAATCAGGCTGGCAGTCTTACGGTCGATAACTGCAAAATACTCTTTTTCTCCAATCCCGGCATCTCCGGCATATCTTAATTGCAGGAACTCACCATCGACCATGGCCCCAGTCGCTCGGCAAAAGACCTCCAAGCCGGCAGAGCCGGTCAAACGCCCGATCAGATGCATGGATCGGGCATGGAGCCAATCGCCGGCGAGAATAGCTGCTGCCATTCCGTATTTCCGACCTACCGCCTCCCGACCTCGGCGGTCATGGGCATTATCGATAACATCGTCATGGACCAGAGTGGCCACATGCAGGTACTCCAGAGCGGCGGCAAGAAGGTAAATTTCTTCATCCCGGCGACCACAGATTGATGAGGATAAAACGGCAAGCAGGGGCCTGATCCGTTTACCGCCGCCAAATAAGGCATACTCCAACACTTCAATAAGAAAGGGGTCACACCCCTGTAAAGCGTGAGCAAGATCAGCACGCATGGCCTCTTCAACCCTGCCTGTTATCTGAGCTACGGCCTCTAGCAATTCGATTTGATTACTTTCGTTGATCGTCATCATCCTTTGTATGCTTAAAAAACCGTACAACCTCATCCGTATCGCGTACTATCGGACTTGGCGGTAAACTGTTTCGAAATCGTCGTCCATACCCCTTGCTGAACAGCCGCACATCAAGGACCGCAATTACACCGCGATCTCCAGAGCTTCGCATCAAACGACCGACTCCCTGCCGTAGGGTCAGAATTGCACGTGGCACCTGAAACTCATAGAAAGGGTTCCCTCCACTTGCCTTGATCCTGTTCATCCGGGCCATCATAACAGGGTCACTGGGGACTTCAAATGGTAATTTATCTATTATGACCAGACTTAAACTTTCTCCGGGAATATCCACACCCTCCCAGAAGCTTGCCACTGCAAAAAGGACCGCATCGGTTTTACTTGAAAACCTGCGTAACAATTCATGCCGAGGTGCCGTTCCCTGGCGGAGCAACGGGTAGTGTAAATCGTCTTTCAAGGCTTGCCAGGCGAGATCCAGAGCTTTGAATGAGGTAAAGAGTATAAGGGCTCGCCCACCTGCCGCCTCGATCAACAACTTTAATTGCGTATGCAGAGCCTGTTGATAACCGTGACCAGTTGGTTCGGGAAAATCATCACCGGGAACATAGATCAGCGTTTGCGCTGCGTAATCAAAAGGTGAGGGGAACGACAGTGACGGCGTGTCATCGCTCAAGCCCATCCTCTTGAAAAAATATTTAAAATCGCCTGCCGTGGTCAGGGTAGCGGAGGTAAAAACACAGGCGGCCACCGAAGAAAACAGACTGGCCTGCAGCTCTTCTGAAACGTCGACCGGGGTAGCTGAGAGGACAAGATTCTTCTCCCTGCGTTCAAACCAATGAATAAATCGATTCTCTTCTTCTGGAAGATCATCAAAAGACTCGGTCGTGATAAACTCCAGTTGTTCCTGTAAATCAGCGCAGCGAAGATTGTACTGGGCCCAGGGTTCCTGTCCCTTACCAACAGCGTCCAGTCCTTCTGCCAGTTGTGCAAAAGCACGCAACAGGCCATCACGCTTTTCCATTAACTCAGAACCCGATACCAACAACTCCTGCAGAACAAACCGGCCGGGCTCCAATGGTAACAGGGCGGCAAACTGTTCCATGCGACCGGAAAGAGCATGGACTTTTTTGAGCAGTTCTTTTTGCCGGTGCCGGCTCAAGTCCTTGAGGGCACTACGCTCTATATCACCGACGAGGTCACTGACCTGATAACGGGAAAAAGAGCGGCCGAAAAATTGGGTCGCCACCTTTTCCACATGGTGCGCCTCATCAAAAATGACGGCCTCGTAACGGGGGAGGACCTCACCATAACCACCACGGCGGACGGCCAGATCAGAAAACAACAGGTGATGATTCACAACCAGCAAACGGCTGTTGGCAGCTTCCCGGCGTAACCGGTTTAAAAAACATTGGGGCCCATCCGGACAATCGCCGCCTAGACAAAAATGCGACTGACAGCAGATTTTCTGCCAGAGCGGAGATTGGGAGGGTAGCCAGTCAAGTTCCGCCCGATCACCGAAACGGGTCTGTTCAATCCAGCCTACAATCCGTTGATTTGCCGAATCATCAAAAAGTTCCCCTTGGCCGGCGGCGGACAGCTGATGCCAACGATAGAGACAGAGATAATTCTGCCGACCCTTCACACATAGCGCCTTTAAATCCGGTTCGATATATTCACGGATAAAAGGAATTTCCCGTTTAAGAATCTGATCTTGCAGGTTACGGGTATTCGTGGATACCACAATCCGTCGACCGCTGAGCACTGCCGGTATCAGGTAGGCCAGAGTTTTGCCAAGGCCGGTTTCCGCTTCTATCGCCAAGGCGCTGGTCCAGTCCGGAGCACTATCGTTTGATTCAACCGTGCTGAGCAACAGTTCGGAAACAGCAGCAGCCATCTGCTGTTGACCGGGTCGGGGTTCATAATCTTGTAAATGGTGTGCAAGGACACCTTCAGGGCCAAAAATATCTTCCATGGTACCTGCTCAATCCCGACCGGCGTCCTTCAAGACATCTCTGGCAACGGCAACGACTTGGCTATCGGAATCAGCCACCAACGTTTCTACGTGGCGCAAAGCCTCTTGGCTGCCGATAATTCCCAGTACATTGGCTACCTCGCCCCTGACCCAGCTGTTTGGATTGTCTGTCTGAGCCACCAGCGAAGGTATAGCCAATTCAACATCGTCAGGCCGTTCTGCGACCAGGTATTCAAACAGGACGGATACCCCTAGGCGGACGGCAAAGCGCTCGTCGGTCAACAGTTCGCCGACACAATCATAATAGCTTGATTCCTGTTTAAACATCGCGACTATATTTTCAACATGACCCATTTCCAGAAAATCAGCCATAACCTTGATCAATTCTCGATCAATGCCAGTCTGTTCTTTTGGTTGTTCTCTTGCGTGCTCCATGGTTTTCCTTTTGTCTTGCATTGGTTTTCTCCATACCATGGTACCAGGCAGCAAGCAATCCGAGATTAGGGTAAGAAAAAAAATATAGGCATAACACCTTGTTTTTGAAGCGAACGCCCTCTTCACAGCGCTTGACAGAGCCTTTTATCGAGGGTAGAACATTGCAGTAAAGTACGTTGAGAATTCGAAATAAACCCATGAGCCTACAGACAGATGGTTGACTCTACACAGACTTCGACAACAACGGCCTCAGACGGTAGTGCACTGCTTGAGCAGGATGAGCAGGTTCTCATTGTTGACGACTATCCGGACATCGTCCTTCTACTCCAGGAATTTCTTCGGGACCAGGGTTTTCCCACTCTTGTTGCCGGTTCTGCCGCTGAATTGCGTCAAATTGTTCAGACGCAGAATATTGCCTTGTTCCTTCTCGATATTGGTCTGCCCGATGCAAACGGTACCGAATTGCTACCGGAACTAAAAGCAAATAACCCTGACACCGCTGTGATCATGCTCACCGCCGTGACAGATCTCCAGACAGCCCTTGACTGCATACGCCAGGGTGCTGACGATTACTTGACCAAACCGGTCCAATTTAACGAATTTCTCAACACCATCCATAAAGTCCTGGAAAGAAGACGGCTGACCATCAATAACCGCCGATACCAAAAAGAAATCGAACAGGCCCGCTTTAGAATCCAGCTTCTGCATGAACTGACCATCAAGATGAACTCCGCCTACCTGAGCATGACCGAACTGGACGAAATTCTATTGGCCATCCTGGTGGGGATCACGGCTGAAGAGGGACTTCAATTTAACCGGGCCTTCCTGGCTCTTTTTGACGAACAGGAACAGGCGCTTGTCGGCAGGCTTGCCATTGGACCCGGTAAAAAGGAAGAAGGTGGTCGAATCTGGCATGATATACAGGCCAGAAACCTGCAATTCCATGACCTCATTGCCAACATAAAAAAGCAATCGTTTGGCGACGATTCAGAAGTGAACCGTATTGTGCAGGCTCTGTATGTACCTGCAAGCGACGCTAACCATATCCTGAACCATGCGACCAGGGAACGACAATCAATAAACGTTGTCGATGGACAGAGTGCATGGCCGGTTCCACCGGAACTGTTAGGACTGCTCCAGGAAGAATCTTTTGTTATTGTGCCGCTGTATTCCCCCAGTCGATCTCTTGGGGTGATTATTGCTGATCATTTTGTAACCGAAACACCAATAAGCGAAGCCCGGATTCATGACCTGGAAAGCTTTGCCTCCCAGGCCAGCCTTGCCATTGAACATTGCCATCTCTACATGGCTATGGACAATAAAATACATGAACTTGTTGAGGCCGAACGCTATTCAGCCGTCGGTCACATGGCTGCCCAACTGGCGCATAATATACGTAACCCCATCACCTCCATCGGCGGCACAGCCCGATTGCTTGCCAGGAAAACGGAGGATCCGGACTGGTTAAAATTCCTCAACATCATGAAAAATGAGGTAGCCAAAATCGAAACCACCCTGGAGGACATTTTCAGTTTTGTCGAAACGGTTCAACCGGAGAAAGAGTGGATCGGCCTGTTTGACCTCCTGACCAAATCGCTTATGTTGTTTTATCCGGCCATGCAGAAACAAAACATTGAGCACGAGTTCCTGCTCCCCGAATCCGAACCGGTACTCAACCTGGACCAAAAGCTCATGCATCAGGCCTTTGTTCATCTCATCCGCAACAGTGTTGAAGCCATGCCTGATGGCGGCAAGCTCACGGTCTCAGTTAAACTCTTCAAAAACGAAGTTCAGATTGTCATCACCGATACAGGTGTAGGAATTACCGAGGCCAATCTGGGCCTGGCATCGGATCCCTTTTTTACAACCAAGACCTTTGGCACCGGTATGGGGCTAGTGCTGGTTAAAAGAACCATCAAGGACCATTCCGGCTCACTCGAAATACAAGGACGAAAATCAGGAGGTACCCGGATTATTGTCCATTTGCCTATTACGCAGTGATTGTAAGCCTCCGTTATGTAGAGGCTCATGACAGGCCTTTCTTTTCTTTCCCCCGTAGCCAGGAAGCCGTTACTGCGACAAGGGCCAACATTGCACCGGTCCGAAACGTTTGCTGTAAAGCCTGCATAAAATGCGGTGTCTGTTGGGGAGTAAAATCCCTGATGTCCATGCCACCACTCAAACGTGCATATGTATAGGCAAAGAGAAAGCCGGCCAAAGCCGTTCCCAAGAGCATCCCCATATTTCGGCTTGTCGCCAACAGGCTTGAGGTAATACCACTGTCTTCATGCGAAACGCCGGCCAGGGCGGCTGCAGAATTAGGGGCAAGAAACATGGCCTGACCAAAGCCAAGCAGGGCTAAACTACAAACAATATAGAACCCTGAAGAGTGGGCGGACAGGGCGGTCAACAAGAGAAGACTGAAAAAACAGTTGGCAAGACCAAAGCTGGCGACGATTCGTGCTCCGATATGATCGTGAAGCCTGCCGGCCAAGGGTGCGATAAAAAAGACACAGAGCGGCACCGCCATCATAAAATAGCCGACCTGATCCGGTGGAAACCGGCGGACCGAGCTGAGATAAAACGGCATGAGCAGAAGAACAAAAAATAACACGATAAAAGAAAGCATGGCGCTCACCACTGCCATGGTAAAAAATCTTCTGCCGAAAAGCTCGACCGGAAACAACGGCTCGTCTTTCCTCACCTCATACCCAACAAATGCTCCCCAAAGTAACAGCAACAAGATGACAGGATAGAACGGCCAACCACCTGCCGTTGACTGAGAGCTGACCACGGTGGCATGGGAGAGCAAGAGAACCGTCAGGGTGATGGAAGCCACATACAACACCCCACCCACACCATCAAACCCGTTCTTAACACTTCTCCTCACCCCGCCACCCGCAGGCTGGCCAATGGATGCCAGCAATCTTCTCGATAAAACGTAGAGCAACACTCCAACCGGGACCGTAACAAGAAACATCATCCGCCAATGCGACCAACGCAACAGCAGACCGCTGACCGCCGGCCCGGTCATCAGTCCCAGCGAGGTGGCAATACCGACCAAGCCAAGCCCACGTCCCAACCGATCTTTCGGGAAACTGCTCTTAATCAGGGCCGGGCCCATGGCCATCATCATGGATGCACCGATGGCCTGCACAAAGCGAAAGAAAATCAACAGGCCAATCGTCGGCGCCACCGAACAGAGCAGCGACCCCAGAGAAAAAACGAGGACCCCACGACCATACAGGGTTCCCTGGCCGATCCCATTTGAAAAGTATCCCCAGAAAAGCAGGCTGACGGTGATCGTCAGCAGATAGATAAGAACCACCCATTCGGTCAGAGCAAGCGAGCTTGTGAAAACCTGCATCAAGGTGGGCAGGGCAACATTGACCATGGAGCTGTCCATGGTCGACATGAACACTCCGGTTGAGACCAGCAGCAGTATTCGGTAATGATTATGCATTAATAACTAAAACCTAGCTCAACCCTTGACCAGTTTCTCCAGCGAGAAAAATCATCCCTTAACCACTTGCTCTGCTCTGATACTGAAAACAAATGCACACGAACCCTGGAGGTTGCAACGATAACGCAGACAAAAAAAAACGGGTCCCTGGTAACAGGGACCCGTTTCAACCGTAATCGGTTGGCAATCAGCTCAAATCATAGACATGATTAGAATTTAACTGCCAGGCGCAGGTAGTGACCGAAGTAACCGTCATCAGAAATGCCTGCAGAGTTGAGTCGACCATCATAGGACGGTGACAGGTAACCCAGCTTATAAGTAATATCAGCACCCTCGGAGATGGTATAGGTGGCTGAACCGGAAATTTCCCAGGCATCAATCACGCCACGAATATCATCGGCATTGGTCAAAACAGCGTCGTTGAGGTCGATATCATAATAGACCAGGTTTCCAGCCAGTCTGAACTGCTCGCTGACCTGGTAACCGGTCATCAATGCCGCCCAGTAGGAATCTCCACCATAGGCACCAAGTGTAGGTATTGCGGTAATCGGCTCGTCAGCACCAATCATGATGAAACCGAAATCGGGATCGGCCATGTAGCCGTCCTTGGTGAAACCGATCTGCGCGGAAGGAGTAAAGGCACCCAGGTCCATAGAGCCCTGGAGGTAACCACCCCAACCATCGTCATTGATAAACTGGCCGGCGGCATTATACTGCTGTTGCACGTCGGAAGACTTGTAGGCAAGCTCGGCCTCAAGGCCAAAATCACCAATTTTACCGTTTGTAAAGACGGAACCGAGGAAACCGGAGCTATCGCCATCACCAATCGGTGCACCAGTGGCACTGTAATCCCGCTGGTTGTCCTGATAGCGGAAATATGCTTTGACCATCCAGTCTTCATTGATATTAAACACGGGAATCAGACCCCAACCGGTGACATCATTGTCATCCCACTGGTCCCGTGCGTCGGGTGCGGTTTCTGATACGATATCATACAGGCCGATAAGCCGAAATTTGTCGCTCTTCCAATCCAATTTCACACGGTCGGGACGACCATCCCAGGAAAAGAATTTGCTATAACTTGCTTCCTGGCGGCCAGCGGAGAGCTCAACCGGTCCGATAGGCACGCCGATCCAGGCATAGTCGGTCCAGATATTTTTGGAGTCTGTATGTGCACCCCAACCCCGGCCATCCCAGAAGGAGAAGTCGTCCAAACGAATCCGGGCTTTCACGAAGGCGCCGCCTTTTGCTTTGGCATCAATTTTAATACGGATACGGGAATCAAACTCGTCACGATATCCGTTCTTATCTTCATTCCAGGTGCCGTCAGCATTGGGGGTATACATCCGCGAGTAATCATTTACACCGATGTAACGGGCACGGGCGTCACCACTCAGGTTGACCTCTGCAGAAGCTGCAGAAACCATGGAGCCGGCCAACATAAGGGCTGCGCCTGCAACAAGTACTTTCTTCATCTCACATCTCCTCTTTTCATTCTTCTGTTATGCTCTGTCAAACGACGGAACACTAAACAACCTCTTCAATGTATAAGCAGAATAGTCTCCCGAGCCGGCGCCGTCAAGTTTTTTTTACTAAAGTTTAATTTTTTTTACCAATATTTTTGTCAAACACAGTAAACCCTACTCATCTTACTGATTTGTTGGGCCTATTTCATACATAAATAAGGATGAGGATCGGGTTTTCCAGAAACCAAAGGAATAATTGTTCTGCCCTTGGGCAAAAAAGAGCCGAAAACGCCCATCTTTACCACCCCCCTTCCCCTTTTCCGGCAGAACCACTTGACAATTAACGGTATACTCGGGGAGTTTCTTGGTTTCCCATAGGGGAACCAAAGCCCCTTTCTGCCAACTGAGGGCAGCGATTGAACTGCCTTCGAAATATCGATACCGTTTCAAATATTTGATGACCTTCATTCGATTCTTGCCAACGACAACATCGATTATGCCGTCACCATTAACATCAGTGGTAACGATTCTGGGTGGTACATAGACTCGACTATCGGATCGCGCAGCCGTTGCCATTGTCCCAAGATAATTAGAAGATCCACCATACTGACCCGGGTCGGTCCATAGCAATCCACCCGTGCTATCATATACCTGCAGCTGATTGGCACGATTAATAGCAATCATCTTCTGTTCTCCGCTGCCATTGAGATCGGCAAAGGCGATGTCAAATATAGTCAACCCGTCCGGTAAGACAACCTGCTTTCCCCGCTCATATGAGCCTGCCGCATTCCAAAGCAACTGATAAACGCCTTCGCCGATAACGCTGCTGGTTCCCAAAGCCCCGCCGACCTGTCCCAGAAGAACCGGTTCCCCATAAGGCGAGGCCACAGACAGATAATAGGGAACCCGCGCTTGGAGGACTTTGGCCTGGCGTCCATTCCACTCAATAACCATTGATTCGGGCTTACCCGCATTATTGGCACTGACATAGATCTCCAAGGATCCGTTTCCGTTTACGTCGGCCAACGAGACCGCATGGGCGCGCAGATGCCTTGCAAGATCTACGGTGTCGATCTTTTTAAAATGTCCATCGGCAAATTGATAAATATAGAGCCGATCAGCAGCAACCATGACAACCTCTACGTTGCCGTCCCCGTCCAGATCCCCTGCATCCATATCGTTGACGCCAAAGGAAATCTTTGGGCTGCGTTTGGTTTCAAGAAGCGCAAAATTACCGGATTCAAAACCGGGCATAATACCGGCAAACATTCCCTCTTTATAGGCTCGATCCGGGTGTGCGGTTTGAAATCCACTCATTCCGTCACCCTGGTCTTTGGCTGATACTTCTTTTTGAGGCCGGTCAATACCAAAAACTCCGGCCGATACGTCCCAGGCCAACTCATCCATTACCGGTAGCGCTTCATCAATTGTACCAAGCCGTCGGACAAATTGCATCGGCGCATGTCCTTCCTTTCTCCTTACAACACCAACAGAGAGCAGGAACTCGCCACCATCAGCGGCAAGAGAACCCATGACTAAATAATCAGCCCGGCTTTTGTCCAGTATCCGGGATATTTTCTCTTGCTGCCCCGCCTTAAAATACGCTGCAATCTCTCCGGTAGCGGCAGTATCGTGTACAACCCGAATTCCTGTACGGGTAGCGACCCGACTGGCGAGCACGCTTGTTAGGCCATCGCGGAGATAGTCATACTTGGCTGAAAGTTCGATGTGAAAAGGAAGAAAAATTGCGCTTTCTTCTGATTTCTGCTCCTCAGCTCCAACAAAGGTTCCAGAAACTAGAATGAGGAAAAACACCAGACAAAGATGAAAAATACATGGTATTATATTCGACAGACCTGGACATTCTCTAGTACGCACGTGATCCTCTCTTGCAGAAACGGATTAAAACACTCAAACAGTTCCCCTGCAGGGCGTCCTCAATGAACACCCAAGGTTTTTACTGCTATAAAAAACAGGAATACTATACAGGCAACAGGCGCGGAAAAAAAGCGAAGAGATGATCTTTTTTTAATAGAGGGGCAGAAAGCCTTACGGCTTAGTAAGAAAAACTAATTGAAACACCACCATAGAAAACATCATTCTCAGCAGTACCCTCTTTCTGACCGACTTGACCGCTAGAGAAAAAATTTTCTTGTCCTGCCAAAGGTCGGGACCACTGTAATTCCGGAGTGATGGTAATGTACTTCTTATAGGAAACCGGCATATTCAAAAGAAAGGAAAACATACGCCCCTGCTGCAAGCTATAAGGATCTTTCAACAGCATAGCCTTACCGGCCAAACCAAGGACAATGTTATCATGGGGCTGGTAGGATTTAGAGAGATCAAGGGCAAGATACCACGACTTGCTGGGCTCATACGCCTTAAATCCCATGGGGTCATCAAGACCGAGAAAAACAGAACCCAGGCTCCCTTCATCGGTTTCGGAAGTATAAATATAACCTGCGGAGAACCCGAGTAAGCCTGAAGAACCTGCATAGGAGAAGGTGATACTCTGTCCGCTCAGCCTGGCCTTGTCAGCAGCCAATCCTTTATACAGATCTTGCGCCTGCTCAAAACGAATGGACATGGAATCCTGTGCGTCCGGAACGTCAACACCATACAACCCTGCAGCCAACAACCGATTTACGGCGCCGTCCCACAGAGAAGACTCTGTCTCCGCCATCAACGAACTGCAGGTAACTGTCATCCCCATTAGTAACAGGAGCAGATATGATGTACAACGCTTCTTCATGAATTCCTAGACCAATAAAAGACTTCAGCATGAGAAATTAACTTATTTCACCTTATGAATTATAAATTAGCTTATTCCATAGGGAAAATCAATACAATTTTATTCGTTTTGATTCTCTAGAATACCAGATACCCGCTTTCCGGCCATCAGGGGTCATTACCGCTCCACCATAAAAGGGGCAGCTGATGTTTGGCCTGGTATGAATCCAGTACATCCAATCATCAAGTATTTTCTGGGTGATATCTACCCGGCTCCACACTTTGGTTTGCAAGGTATAGCTGTTATCAATGGCTATGATTGAGTCCGGAGTGACCTCATTACCCCGGTAATAATAGGTATGATCCGTGAGCAGGGTTTTACTCTCAAAAATCCGGGCATCATCGTGATCCCTCACCCATTTCCCGGTTGGACCGCTTTGCACACAACCAGCAAATAGAATACCAACTAACAGAATAAAAGAAAGAAGACCGGCAAAAGATATCCGTTGCATAATCATGTTCCCCTCAGCCTAAATGTGTTGTAGGTTTGCACAGCACAGTGACCCTTATATTTTATACTATCAACAGTATGAAGTTTTTTGTCAAGAGGCCTGGCAGGTTGCTTAACAGTGGCCAGAAGAACCGAGGATTTCCGGAACGGTAATCTTTTTCATTGCCTGTTTTTTTCCCAGCGAGTATTTCTACCTCCAGCAGAGCTAATTTGTCATTTGCCTTCGTTTCTGGAGCCCAAACACTTCATTCATGAATTTTGAAGCGGCAACCCAAACCATGCCCCAATTACGGGCAGCCCTTAAATTAAAAAAAGCCCGGCACAGGCCCCATGGCAATGCCCGCCGTGGCAAACTGTATATAGCCCTGGAAGCATTTGCCTTTGCCGGGAGCGAAACCAACATCTGCATCAGCCCGTTTTCAACTCTCGACTGTACCGCGAATATCCACATCGGCAACAACGTATGCTTACACGAAAAGGTGATCGCACTCTGTCAGATCACGGAAAAAACTGATGGAACTGTAACAGGAGCCCGGGCAGCGCTAACCAAAAAACCCGGACCGTTCGAAACATGGGCTGGAGTAGCGGCTCGAAAGATTGCTGACCGGCGTTACCTTTCCCCCAGCAGGTTCGGAAAAATGTTACTCGGCCCCCTTTTACGTTACAACAATACCTAAAAAATACATGGGACAAAACAGATTATACAACATTCTGATGTACTCCCATGACACCTACGGTCTTGGTCACATCCGTCGCACCATGTCCATAGCCGGACACCTGCGGGCAAGTGACGTCAATGTACTCATCCTCACAGGTTCGCCCATTGCCGGTCGTTTTGCCTTTCCGGAAAATGTAGATTTCGTCCGCATTCCCGGTATGATCAAAAAGACAAATGACGAATACCAGGCCCTTTCCATTCGCATTGACCCTGAACACGCACTGAATATCCGTAAATCGATTATCCAGGCGACCACTGAAACTTTTGCCCCGGATCTGTTCATCGTCGACAAAGAACCACTGGGGCTCAAAAAAGAAGTACTTCCCACTCTGCAGTGGATCAAAAAGCATCTTCCTGGTACACGAACTATCCTTGGCCTTCGTGACATTATGGATGACAGGGAAACCATAAGGGCCGACTGGGAACATAAAGGGATCTATGAACACTTGCAGAACCTGTACTCGGAAATATGGGTCTATGGCCGACAGGCTATTTATGATTCAATCGAGGAGTACGCAATTCCGAAGTCGATCCATAAAAAAATCATCTTTACCGGATACCTGGCCCGTCGGGTGGCCTCTGCAAAAACCATCAAAAGGACCCGAAAAAAATTCTGCGCCGGCCAGAAGGAGAAATTGGTCGTCGTCACTACCGGTGGTGGCGGTGATGGCTACCTGCTTATGGATACCTACCTGCGCATGCTTGAGAACAATAGCCTGCCTAAAAGCAAAAGCGTACTCATAACAGGGCCCTTCATGCCCTTAGAGCAACGAAGACAGATTGCCAAAAGAGCCCGGGCCCTAAAAGTCAAAGTCCGCCCGTTCTACCCTCGTATGGAAGAGCTTTTCGGGGCCGCAGACCTGGTGATCTCCATGGGGGGGTACAATACGGTTTGTGAAATTCTCAGCCAGAAAACATTATCCTTGATA
>CALZIH010000082.1 GCA_945787305.1 uncultured Desulfobulbaceae bacterium
GCCTCATCCTGCAGCTTGGAGGTGGCATGACGCTCAAGGCAGAGCAAAACGTCATCCTCATCCATGCCCATGCCGTTATCCATCACCCGAAGCAGACGGGTACCGGCCCCTTCAACCTGGATCGTAACCCTGGTACTGCCGGCATCGAGGCTGTTTTCCAACAGTTCCTTTACCACGGAAGCGGGACGTTCAACCACTTCCCCGGCTGCGATCTGGTTGGCCAGATGATCGGAAAGAATACGTATGCGGGACACGGGTACAGTTCCTGGTTCTTGGTAACAGGTTCCGGGTTTACATTTAACGGTTTACAGTTTAAGTTGATTTGCTCTTAATTAAAGTTAAACCATACTTCAACTTTTTAATATCTACTGCTTCTCCCCGTTCTTGTCCACTAAAGCCGTCAGAAAAAAAACACCCGCACGCAGGAGTTCCCCCCGCAAAAAACCGCTGGGTCATACGCCGATTATCGTGTTTTTACTCGCCATCAGCGGTCTGGTTACCCTGTGTATCGGCATCGCCCTGGCCTGGTTTCTTTCCCTGGACATCCCCGATATTCGCAGTGCAGCCGATTACAAACCCCTCGTTGCCACTACAATTTTTGATAAAGACGGCGCGCCGATTGACGCCATTTACAAAGATTATCGGATCGTCATCTCCGATAAACAGATGCCGCCTCTCCTGCCGAAGGCCTTTGTCGCAGCTGAAGACAGCCGCTATTTTGAGCACGGCGGCCTGGATATCTGGTCTATTTTCAGGGCGGCGGTCAACAATCTGCGCTCGGGAAAACGCAGCCAGGGGGGCTCTACCATCACCCAACAGGTTACTCGGGCGCTGATGCTCTCCCGGGAAAAGACCTATTTCCGTAAACTGACCGAGGCAATCCTCGCCTACCGCCTCGACCGTATGTTGACCAAAAAAGAGGTTTTGAATATCTACCTCAATGAAATCTATCTTGGTGAAGGGGCCTACGGGGTAGAGGCCGCGGCCAGGATCTATTTTTCAAAAACCGCAAAAGAACTGGACCTTGCAGAAATTGCGCTACTGGCCGGACTCCCCCAATCCCCAAGCCGCTACTCGCCGATTAAACACTGGAACGCCGCCCAGGCAAGGCAACGATACGTTCTCAACCGGATGGCAGAGGAAGGTATTATCTCAGCAGCGCGTGCCCGCAAGGCCTATGAACAGAAAGTCCGGCTCAATCCATCGGGCATGCACAAGGCCGCCAGTGGCTACTTTACCGATTATGTTCGAAGCCAGCTTGAGCAACACTATGGTAAAAAAGAGTTGTTTCGGGAAGGGTTAACGGTCTGGACCACATTGGACAGCAGTATGCAGAGGGCAGCCATCCAAAGCCTGCAACAAGGCCTGCAGACTGTACAAAAAAGACAAAACAACAAGCAGCCGCCACAGGGGGCATTGATCGCCCTGGATACGGCAAGCGGGAGCATTCGTGCCTTGGTCGGTGGAAAAGATTACAGAAAAAGTGCATACAACCGGGCAGTGGTTGCCAAACGTCAGCCCGGTTCCGTCTTCAAGCCGTTTATCTATGCAGCCGCATTTGAGCGGGGCATGTCACCGGAGAAGGAACTCATCGACGCACCATTTTCCATCAAAAATCGTGACGGTTCCGTGTGGCAACCGCAAAACTATAGTCATAAATATTATGGCGCCACCAGTTTGGGCGAAGCGCTGACGTTCTCCAGAAACATTATCACCATCAAGCTACTCCAGCAAACCGGCCTGCAACCCGTCATACGCCTGGCCAAGGATGCGGGAATAACCAGTGAGCTGAAACCGGAGCTGCCGCTGGCACTGGGGGCTTCTCCGGTAACGATCCTTGAGATGACCGCAGCCTATACGATCTTTGCAAATCAGGGTCTGTATCACAAACCTCGGGCCATTACCAGGGTCAGGGACAGATTTGGCCGGGTGAAGCCCTGGCCAAATCCTGATGCAAAAAAAGTTGTTTCAGCACAAACAGCAGCAACGGTAACAAATATACTCACGAACGTCATAAACCGAGGAACCGGCAAACAGGCGCAAGGGGTTGCACAGGCCGCCGGGAAAACCGGCACCTCAAATGATAACCGCGATGCCTGGTTTATCGGCTACTCCCCGAAACTGACCACAGGAGTCTGGATGGGACATGACCGGAATCGTACTCTTGGCAGGGGAGAAACCGGTGGGCGGGCCGCAGCCCCGATCTGGAAGAACTTTATGCAGGCTGCGGCAAGGGAGTAACATGAAAACAACAGCGGCGAGGCATCTTGACCTCTATTTTTCAGGCACGGTCGAGGACAAATTAACCACAGGCAGGCAACTCTATTCCCTGCATGGATCCGCTCTTCTGGGACAAGAAGATATTGTCGGCACCCTGAACCGATTGCGTCAATGTCAAGCGATGCTGACTTCCCGGATGGCGACAATGGATATGGGCCGCCGCTGTTCGGCCTGCGCAGCCAAGCCCAGTGGCGGATGCTGCAGCAGCTACATGGCAGCCAACACCGATGCTGTTCTCCTCCTGATCAACTTGCTTATAGGCAGTGAGGTCTCCATTCAGCATAACAACGATATTGAGTGCTGTTTTCTCGGCAGCAAAGGATGCACCCTGGTAATCAAGCCCATATTTTGTCTGAATTACAACTGCAGCCATATAAAAAATGCTGCATCAACAGCACAGATGGCTCTATTGGAACAAACGGCCGCCGCATTACTTGGTGAACAGACACTTCTCGAGACCACCCTCCTGCAACGAATCAAATAAGGCACCCATAAGTCAACGAATGATGAATGAACTTCAGCTAGACTACTCATCCTTAACAGTCGCCAAAGCCTGAATCCGGGTGCCGTATGTATCTTTTAATCTATCCAGATAGTCACCATCCACCGGTCCCTTCCAGGTACCGACGTTGTAAAAACGCTTGGGCAGGGTAATATCTTCCGGCCTGAAACCGGTGGCAAAACGAAGCCGCCAGCGATGCCGGCGGATATGTTCTGCCGCGCATTCCAGATCACCAACCAGATCGGTAAATCCGGCTACTTGCAGACACTCGGCCAACATATCCGAACTGTACACAGACCTGGCAAAAAGGCAGGAAACCATGGAGGTGAGAAGGCAGCGGCCCGGTTCATCGGCGATCAGAAAATCGATTGCCGCGTCCAGATCTTTTTCCGCATGCTGCTGATCATAGGTGTATCCACCAGTATCAAGGTGTGAATGGCGGAAACCAAGAGCCTGGGAAGCAAAAAACACCTCACCGGTAGCGTAACCGGCCATCTCCTGGCCAAGAACGCAGGCAAACTCGGCCCCGCCGTAATGCTCTGCGGCGACCAGTGTACCAAGGCCAAGCAATCTATAGAACTCGTTGGCCCCGGTACCGAGGTAACGGGATGCCTTGATATAGCCTTCCGCATCACCCAATTGCAAGGGCACCAGGGTCTCCTTTTCCGAAACCAGCCCCTGCTCCGAGGCCTCGGTCGCCCAGGCCAAGGCGACACCGGCCGACATGGAATCGACACAAACCTTTTCCATCACATCGAGAACACGAAGCACATCAAACGCATTGGTGATACCCAGCATTGATCCGGCGGCAAAAATCGGTTCATAGTCATACGCTACCTGGTGATAGAGGTAGCGGTTATGCTGTTCTTCAAATCGTTCACGGACATAACCGATGTGAATACAACCAACCGGACAGCCGGAACAGGCTCCGTTGCGCAGCAGGGTATCATCGGCAAATCGCTTACCGGTGATGCCGCCTATGGCCGGGTCCGCCGTCTGTTGCAGGTTTCGCCAGGGCAACGACTGGATGTCGTTTAAGGTCTGCAAATTGGCCGGGGTACCGAGGTTATGATATTTTTGCAGCATATCGGTATCGGTCACCATCCCGTAGACCTTCTGAAAGAGTTTCGGATATTCTCTGCCCTCAGGCAAAGGATAATTACCGTCACCCTCGATAACGATGCCTTTTATCCGTTTATCGCCAAGGACTGCGCCGCCGCCAAGGCGCCCGAAATGGCGATAGGTGTCGACGTTGATGCAGGCCATGGCCGAACCGATCTCTCCTGATGGGCCGATGCGCAGCATGGAACGATGACCGGAATTGCCTTTAAACATACGGCGCATCAACTTTCCGGCTGCAATGGCATTCATACCGGCCATAAAACCCGCATCTTTAAGTTGCAGGTGATTTGCGCCGATGCTCAAGCAGGAAAGACCAGGAGCCTTTCCACGCAAGACCAGCGCATCGTAGCCGGCAAACCTGAGGGCAAGAGCGCTGCGCCCACCGGCATGGGTTTCGGTATATTGGTTATGATAGGGAGATTTGAATGCGCTGACCGTTTTACTCATGAGTGGAAAGAGCCCGGTCAGGGGCCCCACTGCCAGAATAAAAGGTTGCTCCGGATCATCCCAGGGTTGTTTGGTATCACCGTACTGCTCAAAGAGCAGAGCGGCAAGACCTGAGCCACCGATGGCCGAGATGCGACCTGGAACCTGCTCGACCTTGCCCTTACCGCTTGCAAGATCAACAACCAGTATGCGAAATTCATCCTGATTCATATCTCGTCCTCCATGTTCTGTTGCTCCGCAGTTCCCAGCTCCAGGCAGTCATGGGGACAATAGTCGACACACAACCCACAGTGAATACAGATATAGATATCTCCGGCCTGATCCCGGGCAATCGCATCCACCGGGCAGACGGTTATGCATTCACCGCAACGGATGCAGAGTTTGCGTCGTACCGTCACCCCACCATCGACCCGTGCTTTCAGACAACCGGAGGGACAAACGGCTGCACATGGTGGGGGGTTGCAGGCAAGACAACGCTTAGCCACAAAGCCTGAGGACAGGCCGCCGGAGCTTTGAATACGAATGCCCGATGTTTCCCAGGAAAATCGTTTATGAACGAGACGGGCACAGGCCAGTGAGCAGGAATGACAACCAATACAACGATCCATATGAGGCGTTGTCAGGATCTTCATTGACGGTCTCCTTTACATTGTTTCGGCAATAAACTGAAGGCTACCCTGAAGCAACCAACAAACAAAAACAACACGTGGAAGATGGTATGCATATTCAGTTTTTGCAATAATGATGGACTCGTTAAAAGTCGAAAACGCCGCTTACACTGTACGGAACTATAATGAATTATAACCTTTCCGCCGTCGGTGGCTAGACTTTTTACAACGCCGGCAATAATGATGGACTCGTAAAAAGTCAAAAACGCAAATTGCACAGTACGGAAGTACAACGAGTTATAACCTTTCCGCCGTCGGTGGCGAGGCTTTTTACGACACCGACAATAATGATGGACTCGTAAAAAGTCAAAAACGCAAATTGCACAGTACGGAAGTACAATGAATTATAACCTTTCCGCCGTCGGTCATTTTTTAAAAACCACTGGTTTCCAATCGTTTTCAGCTCTCATCTTTCACCTCTCTCACCCTTGCGCCCATTTCCTGAAAAACATTGTGCCACAAAGGATTCAAGCCATTCTGCCCCCAGCCGTCAAGCAAAACAACTCCCTGTTTTTACATTTATTCTTGACGACTTCAAGCACATCCCCTAAAACTAAATTTTGCTCTCCGCCATTTTTTTGGATAATACAATTTTTTGGACTGGTAAAAATTCCAAAATGCCGTTTGCATAGAACGGAGACACAATGAATGATAACCTTTCCGCCATCGGTGGCGAAGCTTTTTACGACAGCGACAACGTTAACATCAGTTAAATATAGCTCATGCCTGTTACCCATTTTTTTGCTACGTCCAATCAAACCTGCCACCATAGGCATCAAGTTTCAACACCGAAAAAGCAAAAGTTTTTTCTTACGTTTTTCGGTAAACGCTCCCTACTCCTGTTGGTTTTCCTGCTTGTGCAGAGCGTTGTTGGTTCAGCGATGGCGACAACAATTCGTGTTGGGGTGTATGACAACAAACCGATTGTCTTTAAGGACAGCATCGGGCAATTTCAGGGGTTTGCCATTGATATACTGCACCATATTGCCGAAAAAGAAGGTTTCAATCTCCAGTTTGTCGAAGGGACATGGTCACAATGCCTTGAACGTTTAAAAAACGGTGAAATCGATCTCCAGGTGGCCATTGCCTCATCAGCAGAACGAAGGCAATTATTCAACTTCACCCAAAACGCTTTAATTACCAACTGGGGCAGACTGTATTGTGCAGCAGGTTCACATATTGATTCACTTCTTGTTCTGGACAAGAAAAAAGTGGCTGTTTTGGAACATGATATCCATGCAAAGGTTTTCAATGATTTAATGCAGAAGTTTGATCAAAAGGTAGAAATTATCAACTATGACAGCTACGACCATGTTCTCCAGGCTGTTCAGGAAAAAAAGGTGGATTGCGGCCTGGTGAACCGCCTGTATGCGATGGCAAACAGTCATCGATTTAATGTTGACCAGACCCCTGTTATATTTAACCCCATAGAAGTCCGTTATGCGGCGCCAAAGAGCAGCAACAATCAAATCGTTGATATTATAAGCGATAACATTGAACAACTCAAAAACGATAACCAATCGATCTACTACTCGTCTTTGACCTCATGGTTTGGCGACCAGCAACATTCAGTCGTTCCCAAGTGGATCAAATCAAGTCTGCTTATTGCTGGAAGCCTATTTGCGATAACCTTTATGGTCGCCCTGTTATTAAAGCATCAGATCACCCGGAAAACATCTGAACTTGAGGAAAAACAAAATTATCTGCAATTAATTTTTCATGCATCAAACGACGCCATTTTCATCCATGACGCAGACACCGGAGCCATAATTGATGTCAATCAGGCCATGTTAAGCATGTATGGTATGACCCATGAAGAAGCAACGCAAATGACACCTGATCAGGCGAGCCTTGGGGAACCGCCTTACTCCTTCGAAGAAGCTCAAAATAAAATTCAAGATGCCATTAACGAGGGTCCCCAGGTTTTTGACTGGATGGCTCGTAGAAAGGACGGCTCTCTTTTCTGGGCTCAGGTCAGTCTTCGCCATGCTGTATTTAAGGATAAAGGAATTGTCATTGCCGTGGTGCGTGACATTGATGAGCGAAAGAAAGCCGAAGACCAGCTAGCCGCCGAACAGGAACGGCTTGCCGTCACCCTCCGCAGCATAGGTGATGGTGTTATCACCACCGACCTTGACGGAAAGGTGGTTTTCCTCAACCAGGTTGCGGAAAAACTCACCGGTTGGAAAAACAAGGACGCACAAGGCAAACCGGTGGTGGAGGTTTTTCACATCATTAACGAGAAAACCAGAAAACGTTGCGAGAACCCAATCAGCAAGGTACTGGAACTCGGTAAAATCATCGGACTGGCCAACCATACAGCCCTGATTGCCAAGGATGGCGTCGAGAGAAGTATCGCTGACAGCGCAGCCCCCATTCGAGATCGAAAAAGCAGGGTTATCGGGGTGGTTTTGGTGTTTCGAGACGTGACCAATGAGCAACGGATGGAGCAGGAGCTGCTGAAAATAAAAAAACTGGAGTCGGTGGGTGTGCTGGCTGGGGGTATCGCCCATGACTTTAACAATATCCTTGGAGCCATCCTCGGCAATATAGAATTGGCCAGGGTCGTTAAAAATAAACACAAAGTTGCTCAGCTTCTCCGTGATGCAGAAAAGGCAACCATGCGGGCAACCAAGTTGACCCAGCAATTCCTGACTTTTTCCAAAGGTGGGGACCCGATCAAAGAAACCTCTTCACTACCGCAACTTATCGAGGAATCGGCGGAATTCGTCCTGCACGGCAGTAAAGTATCCTGCACCTATAATTTTCCAGAAGACTTATTGTTGGTTGACATTGATAACAGTAAAAGACCATGGTATCGGCATTCCTGAGGAAATTGTCGACAAAGTCTTTGACCCCTATTTTTCCACCAAGCAAGAGGGCAGTGGATTGGGTCTTGCCACCTGTCATGCCATCATCAGCAAGCATGACGGATATCTAACGGTCAATTCGGTTCCTGGTCAGGGTTCCGTCTTCTCCATCTACCTGCCAGCCTCAAACAGCAAAGCCAACAGGCTCGCAATGCAGCAGGAAAAAAGCAGTACCTTGGGATCTCTTAATATCCTGGTTATGGACGATGAGGAAATGTTTCGGCATGTGCTGAAGTCACAGCTTAATCATCTGGGACACCAAGTGGTTCTGACCGTAGATGGAACTGAAGCGGTCAATACATACAGAACGATGTGGGAAAGCGGTTCTCCCTTTGACCTGACCATCCTCGACCTGACCATTCCCGGTGCAATGGGCGGTAAAGAAGCTGTGGGTGAAATTCATGCCATCAATCCGGTGGCAAAAGTTATTGTCGCAAGCGGCTACTCCAGCGATCCGGTCATTGCCAACTATCGTGATTTCGGATTCTGCGCCGCAACCGGTAAACCCTTCAACCTGAACGAACTACGGAAAGCCATCACCAAGGCTTTTACATAATAAGTATAAAAATTCCTACAATATCAGATCTGTGTGCGAAAAAAGTCAAGAGAACCTGAAAGATGTCAACGGGAGACGTATTTAGATTTTTTGGGACGACCCGACGCAACAAAGGATTTTTTCAACCTGTTGTAAACAGGATGCTTGACTGTTGCATGGTGTACAGCGCGGGGAGAGCGGAAAAAAGATCAAGCGGAATGAGACGTCCAGAACCCAGGAGCTTCACCTCCCCTTGAAAATCGATTGATTCCAAGGGGAGAGACATCAACATAACCTTATCTTCTATTTGCCATAGGCACCGACAGAAAGGGTTTTCTGCAGCTCTTCCACCGGTCCGTAGTCAAGCGGATCGCTCCAACCGACGATCTTGGCAGCCTTGGCGGCTTTATCATCTTTAGGCATGGCCTTGAGTGCAGAAACAACCATGGCGACCAAGCTATCATCGGTTCCGGCAACTTTGGCCAGCGGCCATTCCGGGTATAATTTGCTGGAGCAGACAAAGGGAAAGTCTGGATACTCTTTTTTTCCGATCACCTTGAAATCTTCCATGGCAATCGCCCCGGAGGCAGCCATCCGCTCCAGGGTATCGGTCCGCACAGTACCTACCTCCACCTGCTCATTCTGCACCGCAAAAACCACATTATCGTGCTTACCGCCAAATTCGACCCCTGCAAAATCCTTAAATGGATCAATACCGGCATCAACGAACTCCTTATAGGCCATCTGCCAGCCACCGAAGGAAGAGCCTTTCACGGCCATGAACTTCTTCCCTTTCACATCGGCAAGCGTTTTCACACCGTCATTATAAGAGGTGGTAAAAATAACCCCACCGAATGACTTCAAGGCTTTACCCTGACGGGAATTAATCATGGTCAGGATTGGTTCTGCCGCGTATTTCACCTTGGCAGTGACAAACATGGAAGAGTTAATCAGAAAAAAATCTACTTTGCCGCCTTCAATTGCCGGAAAGACTGCATCAAAATCCAGCGGGACAATTTCAAAATTCTTTCCCTCAACTTTTGCGGTTAAATATTCACCTGTTGCCTGCCATTGTTTCAGTGCCTTGGCCGGACCATTTTTAGCAAGTACGCCAATCTTTACAGTATCAGCTGCCTGACATAACCCTGCAAAGAAAAAGGTTAAGATTGTCAGCGAAAAAAGCACCTTCCTGTTCATAAACTGCCTCCTATAAAATTTGATTCCTGTGACCTGTAATTCTTCCACCTGCAAGCATTGTCTCAAAGCAGAATTGCTATGTCAAGGTAGGTTTTTCTTGGCAGTTCCACTCTTGACAGGTAAAGATAGAGACAAAAACGTGTGAGAATATGGTTCAGGAGTAAACATATGACGATAACGGCAACAATTCCAACGGCGATCGGCCTGTTTCAGGCCCAAGCCGATGATAAAGGGCTATGTAAACTGGTATTTCCACACTCCCCAAAGCAGGATTCTCATTTTCAAGCTACGGAAAACCTGTACACTGAACATCCGATCCTTGAGCAGACATATTGCCAGCTAACAGAATATCTGCAGGGGAAACGCCAACACTTTGACCTGTCACTATCCTTCCAGGGAACACTCTTTCAGCAAAAAGTCTGGGAATTGCTTCGTGAAATCCCCTACGGGAGCACCAGCAGTTATGGACAACTTGCACAACAGCTCGGCAGCAAACACAAGGCCAGGGCTGTCGGCGGAGCGGCACATGCCAACCCTCTTTCCATAATTGTTCCCTGCCACCGACTCATCGGCAGTAACGGCAGCCTGACAGGATTTGCCGGAGGCCTGTCGATGAAAAAATATCTGCTGCAGCTGGAAGGAGTCCCTGTGCCAAACGGTGAAAATTAACGAAAATCAATTGGATAACCGATATATAAAGATAGCGTACCAACACGGTAGGAAACAAAGACTTCAACGAGGAAAAGACATGGTTGACATCGTTATAGGCGCCATTCAGCCGACCGGGCCGCCGGTGAATAAACCGGGCACCACGGGAGGTGCGATAGAAGCTGAAATACTTAACATCAGGGAACCACGGCAGACCGTTTCCAGGCCAACAGGCAAAGAACGAAGAAAACAGTTTCGGCAGGATCCGGTTAATGGCCGTGTATTGACTGTTCTTGTGCCAAATGGAACTATTCTGCCCAAGGGCTTGGACAGTAAAAAATATAAAGTGCTGCTGCGCTTTATAAAAAAATAGGAACCAAGCGGTTGCCCCGCCGGTTCCCATTTTCAACACATTGCTGAACCCTGACTCTTAGAAGGGCTGCATGGTCCAGATACCGCAGGGACAGGTATCGGCACAAAATCCACAGGCAATACATTTGTTGTCATCGGAAACGTACTCGTAGTTGACACCTCCCGCACCTTCAGCTTCCAGTTCAATCCTGGTAATCGCGTGGGTTGGGCAAATGGTTTCGCAAAGGTGGCAGTCCCTGCACGATCCGCAACTCAGACAACGAGCAGCCTGCTGGTTCTCGGTATCGCCCTTTTCCTCCTCTGGATCATAATGAGCAATGGTAAGAGCCTCATACTTGATCAACTCCTGGGCAAAAGGCGTCCATTTTTCACCTTTCAATGTCGCCGCGATAAACTCACCGGTTCTCTTGCCTGCCCCAAGGGCATTGGTTGCAAGCCCTGGTCGTTCCACATCACCGACGGCAAGGATTTGAGGATCGCTTGTCATCCCGGTCTCAGAGGTTTTGATCCAGGAGCCACCGGCCACATTGATCACCTCGACGGAATCTGGCAAAAACGGTAACTTTGGCACATCACCAATGGAAATAATAACCGTCTGTGCCGGAATCAATTCGCCGGCATCGGTCACCAATCCTTCTTCGGTAACCCGTTCGGTCATAACCGGCCACTTGAAGGTTGCACCCAGGGCCTCGGCAGCATCACGTTCCTTGCCAAAGGCCAGCGGCTTCTGAATATCAACCATGGTCACCTGATCGGCCCCAAGACGATAGGCCTCGGCGGCAACATCGCAGCCGACATTACCGGCGCCGATTATCACCACCTGTTTACCGGTTTGCATAGGGTTGTCGCTCTTAGCGGCCTTAAGGTAGTCAAGAGCGGGAATAACACGATCATGTCCAGGAAAAGGAATGGTTTTGGGTTGATGGGTTCCCACACCAATGACAACGTAATCAAATTCCTTTTTCAGCTCCTCGACCTTATCCTTGCTCATGGAAACGCCGAAATGAACCGTAATGTTCTCCTCTTTCAAAAACCGGTCGACTTCCACATCCCAAACCGCCTTGGACAGACGCTCCCAGGGAATGGTCTGGGCTAACTTGCCGCCCAATTGATTATCTTTTTCAAAGATGTGCGCCTCAATACCATTCAATGCCAGATGCCAGGCCGTAGCCATACCGGCAGGTCCACCGCCGATAATTGCCACTTTCTTGCCGATGGACGGCAATGGCTTTGGTGGTTCTACCGCACGAACCGCTTTACCCAATACCTGAACATCAATGGAGTAATCAACTTTTTGTCTCGAACAGTTTTGAATACAGAGATTTGGGCAGATCGTACCACAGACCGAAGCCGGAAAAGGCGTATAGCGAAGCAGCATTTCATAGGCTTCTTCGGTTTTCCCTTCACGAATCAGTCGCAGCCGATCAATGGTCGGGATGTGCATGGGACAGTAATAGGTACAGGGAGCAGCGGAATCACGGTTGGCCCAGTACGGTTTTTTTCGTCTGAGATCTCCCGATTCGATGGCCCCGATGAGCGAACGTTCCAGTCCTGGTGCCAGGTCACGTAAAGGGTCACCGCCTCCGAACCCCTGACTCCATATCCGCCTGGAAAATTCGGCCATGGGCATCGGGCCGGAAAACATCAATGCCCTCTCCTGCGGAGTGATTGCCGTCAACAGATTCCACTCTTCTCTAACAGAAAGGGTCTCAAGGAGTTCCGGCCGTTCAATGGACTCAAGATATTCGGGAAGACGTTCAACAAGCCACTGCCACTCTTCATCGCTGGGCTTTGTCAATTTCGCATTGGTGCGGGAATAGGAGTCATCGGTTGCACCACGATAATATATTTGCCCACCGACCATGCCGACACAGGGGCGATAGCCAAGGACATTTTCCGGATTCTTGGCCTCAACACCACAGACAACACCAATACCGCCGCAGTTGAACTCGGCAAAGGTATCACCAACCGAACCGAGAACCCACATCTCCGGTTTAGCATGTTCAGGATTCCATTTGGTCATGGTCAGACCACGGGAACCTATTGAACCGCCGATCATTACCCGTCCACCGGCCATGGCATTACAAATGCCGTTGGTGGCGTTACCGCGGACAACAATATCAGCGCCGATATTCAGATAACCGACATCATCAGATGCAGCACCTTCGCAGATTATGGTTGCACCAGGCTGCCCCATACAGCCAAGACGCTGTCCGGCAGGGCCTTTTATCCGGATGGTCAACGGATGATTTTCCGTGCCAAGGCGCAAGCCGATATTATGCTGGCCAAAAGACTCTAGAATTAGCTCATCTGCCGCTGCAGCGGCCCCCCGAACCTCCTCCTCAAAGATCTTGGAGGTCAGTCGCCGTCCGTTTTCATCTTTACCGCGAACTGTTACAATCTTCCTCTGTTGTGTACTCATTTCAGCTATCAATCATGTATAAGTTAAGCACGCGTAAACTTGAATTCGTTCAACATGCGTGCCTGGAAAATCGGGCTTCTTCCTGTAGAGGTCTCGATCAACAGATATATTTGATATTTAGACGCTCAGCAGCTGCAGCATCATCGATACCTAGGGCATCGGACATGCCGATGGGCAGACTTTGTGAACGCCCGAGCGGCGCCATGATCTTTTTCATTTCCGTGCGTATGGCCATGAAGGTTTCCGCTACCCGCTGGGCAACATCATCAGGATCGAGGCGCCTGAACAGTTTCGGATTTTGCGAAGTAATACCTTTGGGACAAAGCCCGACGTTACACACATTGCAACGACCTTTCTCGTTGCCGAGACAACCGGCACTGGTCTGCATTATATATTTGCCGATGTGCACACCGGAAGCACCGAGCATGATCAAAGCCATACCATTTTGGGTCACATTGCCGTTCTTACCGACACCGCCTGCGGCAAAAAGCGGAATCTCATTCTGGCGCCCCTGGGCAACCAGATCCAGATAACACTCACGCAGGTTGGAGGCAATCGGGTGGCCGGTGGCATCCATGGAAACATTGTAGGCTGCGCCTGTACCGCCATCAATACCATCAATAAGCAGAGCACCGGCATACGGGTTACGAACCAGGTTATTGAGCACCGATTTAGCCGAAGTGGAACCGGATATTTTCGGATAGACCGGAACCCGGAAACCAAAGGCCATCGACATTGTCTGGATCATCTTCATGACACTTTCCTCAATGGAGTAAAGTGTCTGATGAACCGGCGGTGAAGGCAGATCAACCCCTTCCGGTACGCCACGTAGACGGGCTATCAGTTTCGAGACTTTGAACCACATCAACAGACCGCCGTCACCGGGCTTGGCACCCTGTCCGTACTTGATCTCAATGGCTGCCGGATCACACTGCATCTCAGGAATGGCCCGGATGATCTCATCCCAACCAAAATAACCGGAGGCAATCTGGAGAATGATATATTTGAGGAACGGACTCTTCAGAACCCATGGTGGACATCCACCCTCACCAGTGGCCATGACCACCGGGATCCCCAGGACCTCGTTGCAGTAGGCTACTCCTTGCAGGAGGCCTAACCACATGTTGGGCGAAAGTGCTCCAAACGACATGGAGCCGATCACAAAGGGAAAGATTTCCCGGGTGGGGGGAATCCACTCTCCGGCGGTTTTGCGACGCAGATATTCCTCGGGCGGCAGGACCCGGCCAAGAATGGTATTGGTATAAAATTCATGCCGCCCGGCATCAAGGGCCGGATCGGTGAGCATGGAAATACGATTAAATGCTATGCGATCAAGGATGGTTGCCCCTGTCTTATTTCTTCGCCCGCCGCGCTTTGGAGCTTCACCTTTCTGGTTCTGGTGGAAAACGGTGCGATGCTCATTGCCATTGGACACCGGTCCAATGGCCTCGTTCGGGCAAACTGAAGAACACATACCACAGCCAATACATTTCTTGTCCATGGTGGTGTGCTGACGAATACCGACAAAATGTCGGTATTCATTGCCCCGCTTCTTGCGCAGGACATCAAGCTTGGGTACGCGCTGCCGACGGTATGTCAGGTAAATCGCATTAACCGGACAAACTGCTGTGCACTGACCGCACAGGGTACAACGATCCTCACGGTGCTCGATAATCCAGGGTAGGTCGCTATAGGTTAAGCTGCTTGGGGTAGTGTAAACGGATCGAACTGAGTCCATATCAAAAGTTCCTTACGATCTGGTGGAATAATAATTGTGTGTTCACGCATGGGCTGGAAGTCCAGGGCCGGATCACGATCCGGAACCAGGGCCTGCACCCCGCACATTTCAGAGGCTATTGCCCAGGTACCCGGCTTGCCGCCAACGGTGGCCGGTCGTAATTTTTTGGCATCCATGGCCAGCATGCTTGTCTCATCGGGCAGGGTGCCGATCACGGCATTGGGGCCGTCGATGATAAGCCTGCGACAGACCGTTCGCAGCCCTTTGAGAAACTCGCCCTGGGGATGCACTTCTAATTCCTCGTTTTTCAAAGGGGTAATAACATGCTTGTAGGCCTGCAGGGGGAGTTTCAATTTCCTAACCACATAATGGAGGATGTGGGTGAATACCTCGGAATCACTCTGGTAACCGGTATAGCCGGCGATATTCTTCCCTTCCAGATATTCCTTGATGGGTATAAAGGCCGTATTTTCACCATTGGTCATGGTCGATATGCCCTGGATGAAAAACGGGTGGCAGGCATAGAGGTTGATACCGTAGTTGGTATTCTGTCGGCCCTGGGCCATAACTACCCGTGCCATAATTCGATTATCATTGAGCGACAGGGCGTCTCCAATCTCAAGCGGCCAGCCGACCTCTTTGATCATAACCACATCGGACCAGAAGGAAAACACGGTGAAATCACCACCGTGCTCTTCACCGTCCCGACGCAAAAAGAGCCGGGTCTGCAACAGGGTGTCTTCCAGTTCCTCCTCGCCCATGCCGGTTGGTTTTTTATATACCCGGACAATATATTTATGGCGATCTTTGGCCTCAATAAGCTCAGGGTTTACCTGGAACTCATGATCATATTTCTGCTCGAACCCGCGGGACTCCATATGCCCGTTGAATCGTTGCAGCGCTTCTTCACTATGGGCTATTCCTGAAAGAATAACCTGCTTGTCTTTATCGTAGTTGAAATCCGTAAATTGGACTCCACGCAGCAAAAGGCCGAGACCGCTGCCGTCATACCCCTCCTGCATAGCCTCCATGGCCTCAAGGACCTCATACGGAGAAAAGGGCGTAATTGAAGTTTTCAAAGCTAAACGACACATGGATTACTCCTGAAAATCATTACTAAAGTGAGTGATTCAGATCAAATAAATGACCTGGACGAACTCAGATCATTGAAAAACAGTACATATTGGAATGTCAAGACTGCAGACGAATACAAAAAAAGTGACTGTGTGTCAAGGAGAAAGGAATACCGGTTTCACCAGTGAGGTGAGATGGGGAAGTGCGCAGATACAAAGAAACCGGAAGAGAGAACGTTGTGTTTCCGAACTCAATCCAGTAGATATGACTCGACTACTTGGTGATTACATGAGTTAAATCGCGGGCCTTATCAACTTTATCCTTAACCGCTGAAATTTCTTTCACAACAGGCAAGTTCTTTTTCAGATCCAGGCCCGCATCCTCAACATCATCGAGCCCACGCTTAAACGAGCCGATTGCTTTTCCTAGACCGGATCCGATTTCCGGCAGCTTCTTGCCACCAAAGATAAGAAAGGCAATACCCAAAATCACTACAAGTTCAGGGGTACCAAGTCCAAACATGATTAATTCCTCGTTAATATGAACAGGAGCAGTAAATATCCTCAGGCGTCCTTATTGTTTTCATCTTCAATGGATTTCTTCTTATCCTCATTTTTGGTTGCATCCTTGAAATTCTTTATACCTTTACCGATTCCGGAACCGATTTCAGGCAATTTACCTGCACCAAAAATGATAACAATAATAACCAGGATGATGATCAGTTCAGGCATTCCAAGACCGAACATGGTGTCACCTCTTTTTATGTAGAATGAAATTAAATATAAACATTACAGTTGATCGGTTAGCAACATAGCACCAAGGGGCAACGACTGTCAACAGACCATTATTATCGACGTCGCAAAGTGCCTTACCACCGACGGTGGACCGGTTATTCTTCATTGTATTGCCGTACAGTGCAAACGGCGTTTTGAACTTTTGTCGAGTCCATCGTTATTGCATCCCCAGGATTTGCTGTTGTAGCCCCTTCATCTCTGCAAGAATCGCCTGTTCGTCAAGAGTTTTGAGGTTCCTGTTTCGCATAACCACCTTGCCGTTAATGATCGAATGGAGGACATCCGCCCCTCGAGCGGCATAGACCAGATGGGAAACCGGATTGTACATCGGTGTCAGGTGGGGCTGGTTCAGGTCCAGGACAATGAGATCCGCCTTTTTTCCGACTTCTAGAGAACCGGTGATATCTTGAAGTCCCAACGCTCTTGCCCCTTCGATGGTGGCCATTCTCAACACAGCAAGAGCATCCATGACGGTAGGATCAAGGGTATTCACCTTGTGAAGTTTGGCAGCCGTATCCATCTCTGAAAAAAGGTCTAAGTTGTTATTGGATGCACACCCATCCGTACCTAACCCTACCGTCAAGCCCTGCGAAAGCATTTCGGGAACCGGGGCAATACCGGATGCCAGCT
>CALZIH010000083.1 GCA_945787305.1 uncultured Desulfobulbaceae bacterium
CACGTGAAATACCAATGCCGGGAATAGTGGCAAGCACATCAATCAGATTGCGGGCTCCCATGATGCGCATATCCTCGGCGGTCACCACCGAGGCAATGGCCGGGGCTTCGGTCACGTCCATTATGCGCTTGGTGGCGCTTACCAGCATGCGGTCGGTTTGGTAGACATCCTCCTCTGAGGGCTCCCCCTTGGGGAACATGGCCTCATAGGCCCTGATTTTATCTTCCCTTGTTTCTTGCGAAAGGCAGAGGTTGGGCAGGAAACAGGTCAGGAAAACCAAGGTTATACAATAGCGCTTTTTCATTTTCTCATCACTAAGCCGGCATTGCCGATGTTGAAGTTTGACGGGGCATAACATTGAAAATTGATTATAGCAGATCAGCTGGCTAAGGACTCAAGATTATCTTTAACATAGTATGCCCTGAAGGGGTTGGAAATCAAGGAAAAAATGAAGCAGCATGCGGTGAGCAGTAATGAGAATTGAACCGTGGAAAAGAAGCTGTTGCGGAAAGGAAATTTTGGGTCAATATCTCTGTGTTGGTAACATTCTTTATGGAAAGGAGGGTGTGTCACTTTCATTCCAGGCTGATTGATTGCAGTTATAGGTTTGGCGACAACTCAGTACGTACTGTGAGCAGAACAATGACCAAGGATAAGCTTTCTATGCATTATTCGATAACCTCGCCAGCCATGTCCAGGGCCTGACTGCTGATGAGCACCCCGACGCTTTTTGCGGTGCGGTGGTTAAGGGAAATATGGGTGCCGAGTGGTGCCATGACTCCGATGGAGGCCGGGGTCTGGTTGCGCTCAATGATATTTCTGGCCATGGAGGCGGCTTGGCTGCCTATGCTGCCGACATCACTTCGTACCGAGAGCATAAATCCTATCTCGGTGAGATTTATCCCCTGGCCGACACAGACCAGTCTATCCTTGATGCAGCCTTTGCCTAACCAGCTCATGTTATCAAGGGTATAGGTCACCGGATCGTTGAGTACCCAGAGTCCATCCACCTGGTCGGCAAGCTGGCGGTAGGTGCGGCGAAAACTCCAACTGTTATCGATTTGTCGTTCTATCAGTTCCATTCCCAATATGGCCACCGCTTTTTTCGCTTTGTCCACCAGGGCGGCAGAATGGCGGGGATTGTATATCACCCCGATCCGTTTGATTCCCGGTGCAAACATGCTCAGGCTGAGAAATTGGTTGCCCGGGTCTACCTCGCTGTTGATGCCAACAATATTGGCTTGCCCCTCAAGTAGTTGATATTGCTCCCAGTTCAGGACCATGGCGAAAATAACTGGAATCTCCTGGTGTTCCTTGGTCCAGAGTTTGGCGAGGTAGGCGGCTTTTGCGCCAAGGGCGAAAATCAAGGAGGGACGCTCATTGATGATTCGGTCCATAAGGTCTGCATCAGACTGTATGTCTCCCTGCAGGGCGAAATCCCGTACGTCACAATCCATGCCGGCCTTAAAGGTGGCAAGGGGTTCGTTGAATACCTGCTCGTCACTGCTGATCAATGCGGCCACCCAACAGGTATTACCTGCTTGGGCGGCAAGCGGCAGCAGCCACACCAGGAGAAAAATGATAGTTTTACTTATGGTCATCTATCCATCCGCTGATATGTAGCATTTGCATGAAAGAAGGAGGCGGTAATTGCTTTCCGCTCCGTAGTAAGAGACGTTTAATTTCTTTAACCTGCTTTTCATCTAACCCATTTTCCGTGATACACAGCAACGGCATGGGTATTGGGCTGGAAGTTGCCAGCTTGTGCACCATATCCTCCAATCTCGGGTTGGTTCGGCCTACAACCTGGATGGTTTGTATGCTCACTATGGCCGCATCTACCTGGCCCAATACAAGAGCATAAAAGGCATCGGCGTCTTTGGGTGTGATAACGATATTGCCCCAGGTGAAATCTATCTCATGCTCACTGAAATAATTATTAAGCTGTTGGTCTGCATCAGGGCCCATGTTTGTTACGGCAACGGTTTTTCCATCAAGTCGATCATGGGAGGCAGCGTCGTTTTTCCGGATCAGCAGGGCCTTGTGATAAGCCGCATGTTCTTGGCGTAAGGCGGTTACAAGTGGTTTCAAGGCCAGCTCTTTGCCGTGTTGCTTGAAATACCACGCCGGGACCAACACCATACCGGGTTTTCGTTGTCGAACCAGGCGTTCAAAATCGACCTCATGGGTAAAGGCCTGGAACTGTATGTCAAGTTTTGCTTCGTTAAAGAATTCATCGACGTTTTGTTTGAGAAGGGAAAAGTTTGATTGGGTCGAGTCGGGGAAGAAATAGAAGAAATCTATGGTTGAGGCGGCGCGGACAGGATTCCCGGTGTAAAAGATTGAAAGGGCAAGGACAAGAAGAAGCGAGCGAGAACGAATCATCAGTGGGGGAGACCTTGATGAACGCTACCGGGCGCCAGCTGTGCCTGATTCAGAAACAGCCTACTGTAAAAAAAAGTCTGATGAGAGTATCTATATGGAAGCATGGTAAAAATATAGCCGATTCTCTTTTTGAAGTCAAAACCATTTACCCTCGCCGACATGCACCAGATAACCAGGTGTTCAAGTTTCCCTCTGTATAGTCCGAGGTTTTTCAAGGCCGATGACAAAGGTCAGCAGGGCAGGGATAACAAACAGGGTAAACAGGGTGGACAGCGCCAGGCCGCCCAAAAGGATTGAGCCCAGCCCGCGATAGAGCTCACTGCCGGATCCCGTGGACACCACAAGCGGCAGCATGCCAAGAAGGCTGGTGGAGGCACTCATGAAGATCGGCCTGATTCGGGTTTGGACGGAATCGCTGATAGCTTGAATGCCGACAAGCCCGTTGTAGCGTACATTGTTGAGAGACTGATGGACAATGAGAATGGCGTTATTGACAACAGTTCCAATCAGGATGATAAAGCCCAGCATGGTCAGGATGTCAAAGCCCTGGGGGGCGATAAAGGTGTTGACCAGGCGCAGTCCGATAAAGCCACCTGCAGCGGCCAGCGGCACACTAAACAGAATGATCAACGGATAGAGAAAATTCTCAAACAGGGCGGCCATGAGAAGATAGGTGATGATCAGGGCCAGGAGCAGATTCCACTGCAGGGCCTGACGGGTTTGGGTCAGTTTGTCGGCGTTCCCGCCAATCTCGATGTTCACGCCTTCCAGATTTCCTGCTTCCTGCAGGCTTGGTAGTATTTTTTGTTCAATGGTTTCCATTGCCGTTTGCAGAGGGAGGTCGTCCGGCGGTGTTACCTGGAGGGTGATGGTTCGCCTGCGTTCCAGGTGGTTAATTTGCGGCATACCCTCGGTGTACACAAGAGAGGCCACATCTGTTCCCTGGATCAGGTTACCATGACCGTTGATGATTGACGCCTGCAGGATGTCTTCGGGCTTGGTGAAAATTGTTTTGTCCCCCTTGAGGATCAGGTCGATCTGATTGATGCCCTCCGGCCGGTATTCTTCAATTTTACGGCCATCCATCAGGATATCAACATAGCGTCCCAGTTCCTCTTCGCTGAGGCCGTTTGCCGCCAGCTTTTCCTTGTCAGGGATAATCTGGACCTCAGGGTAGCTGGTTTCAAGAGAGGGGATGGGACGAACCTGGACACCTTGAATCTGTTGACTGATGGTACCGTACAATGTCCGGGCCGAATCGATAATGGATTCAATCCGTTCTCCGGAAATATTGACATCAATATTTCGTCCCTGGCCGATTCCGCTCTCAAAGATACCGGCCTGAATGGAGACGCCGAACATACCGGGAATGCTATTCATGATACGGGAAAAAAGCGGCATCATTTCCCTGGCTCTGGTTTCGTGGCTGGAAATGCCGCCGAAAAGGTTGAAGCGGTCGGCACCCACATAGAACATGGTTTTTATCTGTGGGATACCGTCCCTGCCGTCCTCATTAAAGTAGGGTTCAGCTTCCTGGTATATCCAGTGGCCGATTGATTTGAGCTTTTCCGGAGCGTAACCCGGCGGTGGGATGAGTATGTTAAGGATCAGATTTCTATTGCCCTGGGGCAAATATTCGCCAGGCGGCAGCAACCAGCTGGTCAGGCCCAGGGAAAAACCGGTAAAAACGACTATTGTCGCCAGTCGGGTGAACGTATTTTTAAGGAATAACCGGGAAAGGGACATGATGAATCGGGAAAAGTGCGGTCCGATTATGCTTGTTTGCATCTTGTTCGCTGCACCTTTTTTTTCTTTTCGATAAAAGAGGTGGATCAGTGAAGGGATAACCGAAATCGAGACAAATAGACTTAAGAGGATGGAAAAGGTGATGGCAATGGCAATATCACGAAAAAGTTGGCCAGCCTCTTCCTGGATGAAGATAACCGGCAAAAAAACGGCTACAGTGGTCGCTGTTGATGCAAGGACCGCACCCCACACTTCTTGCGTACCCTCAAGGGCGGCATTATAGGAAGATTTGCCCATTTTTCGGTGGCGGTCGATGTTTTCCAGAACCACGATTGAGTTGTCCACGAGCATGCCTACGGCAAAGGATATTCCAGCCAGGCTGACTACGTTCAGGTTTCGGCCCATGAGCCAGAGAAAGATGAAGGTGCCGATGGCCGAGATGGGGATTGCCACCGCAGTGGTAATGGTTGTTCGCAAAGAACGTAAAAAAAGTAACAAGACACAAATGGCAAGGGCGCCGCCGATTGCTACATTCTGCTTGACCAGATTGATGGCTCGCTTGATGTAAGGACGCTGATTGTAGACCATTTCGAAGAACAAGCCGTTCTCGGCGAGCAGGCCCTGGTTGAGTTCATTTATTCTGGCCTCCATCCGATCGGTCAGGTCCAATACATTTGCCCCTTGCTCCTTGCGGACCCCAACCACTATGACCTGTTGTCCATTGTGCAGTACGGACACATCTTCTTTTGTATAGCCAGGGGTCACCGTGGCCACATCACGTAAGTACGTGCGATTGATGCCGTCATCAAGCAGGACCACGTCAAGGGGGTCGCTGAGCTGTTGGAACTGGCTGACGGTACGGATACGGTAATTTTTCTTGCCCATGGCCAGAACCCCGGCTGAGACATTGGTGTTGGCTTGAGTAACACTGTGTATTACTTGGTTGATCGAGATGTTGTGTCGGGCCAATGCCTCCATGTCAACAGTGATGTCCAGCTGGTTTTCCGTACCGCCAAAGACCAATAACGAACCAATACCATTGATCCGTTCCAGATGCTGGCGAACATGGTCCTCAAAAAAGGTGCGGAAGTGGTTGATGGATTCGGTATTGTCGGCAGCCGTTTTCATCACCATCCAGATTACTGGTGAACTCTGGGCGCCGGCCGCTTCAATGATCGGCTTGTCGGCGTTTTGCGGGTAAGAAGGGACTTCGTTGAGCTTGTTGGACGTCCTCAGTAAGGCGTCATCCAGATTGGTGCCGACCTGGAATGAGAGGGTGATTTCTCCATAACCGTTGTATGCGGAACTCTCCATTTTGGTCAGTGCCTGAAGTCCCTTGAGGGTTTTCTCCTGTTTTTCGATAATCTCTTTTTCTATTTCATAAGGCGTTGCCCCGGCCCAGGTTGTTGAAACTGTTATCTGTGGTGTTTCCACATCCGGGGTAAGTTGAACCGGTAGGCTGGTTAAGCCGATAAGGCCGAACATAACGACCAGGATGACCGCTACACTCACGGCCACAGGTTTGTCTAGGGAGCTCCGGACCAGGTTCATTGTTCTTCTCCGGCAACCGTGACCGGTTGGTCCGGTCGTAATCTCTCGTTTCCTTCAACCACCACCGGCAGGCCAGGGACAAAGTAGGGGTTGTCGGCCCCCACATCGGAATCAAGATAGCTGACGATATTGACCGGCAGGATTGAGGCCTTGTCGTCTTTGATCGTATAGACAAAATCCCCACCTTGGAACTTGATCAGGGCATCGCGGGGAATTATGCTTAAAGTTTTCTTGTTGGATATGGGAACAAAAACTGTGGCGGACATGTTTTCCGCGACCATGGGTTGCTCAGGAATGTGGACTTTAAGAAAGATGTTCTTTGTTCGGGAATCTGCCCGAGGAGCAAGCTCTATAAGTTTTCCCGTGATTTTGCGGTCAAAGGCGTTCAAGGTGACTGCCAGTTCCTGACCAGGCTGGATGAAGCGTATCAGTTTTTCTCCTACCGGTACCCTGACAAAGAGTTCATCAACTGCAGCCAGGGTGACAAGGCCTTTGCCCTGGCCGACCCAGTCTCCGCGGTCCACCTGTTTTTCCAGAACAATGCCGGTAAAAGGCGCCTTGATAATGCTCTTTTTCTTTTCCAGGAGCAACTTGGCAAGTGTTTCCCGTGCAGCCTGTTGTTCCAGTTGTGCATCCAGCAGGTCAAACTCGGCATCTTCAAATTTTTGCTTACTGGTTCCCTTTTGTTCAAGCAGGCTTTGTAAGCGTTGGAAAAGTTTTTCAGCATGCCTGGTTCGTGCCTCTATCTGTTTGACCCGTGTTTGCGCCAGGAGGATTTCTTTTTCCAATATCTCGGTATTCAGTTGAACCAGAGTGTCGCCTTCATTGACCCGGTCACCGGCACGAATGGATATCTCTTCGACCAGGCCTGCGACCTCGGAGGAGACGTTGCTCACTCGCTCGTAATAGAGCAGGCCGAGAAACCCCTTGTTTTCGGCTATCTCTCGTTGGTTTATCGGCTTTGTCTTGACTCTTGCCGGTGGCGGTTCCTGTGCAAAAACCACAGGCGCACAGGTATATAAAATAAGAGTAATCGAGAGAAGATATTTCATGGAAAAGCTCCGTATCAGGTGGTTTTGGGTGTTGCCTCAAGGTTCTTGTCAATGGTCAGCAGGGCTCTGATGACGGTTTCCTGGTCTTGTGCGCTGACACCGGCAAGAAAAGTTGTAGTAAAGGTATCAAGGACTTCCTGCACCTGTTCTAGTAGAGGCTCTCCGTTTTTTGCCAGCAGAACCAGAGTGGTCCTTCTGTCGAACGGGTCTTTTTTGCGAACGATGAGATTTTTACTTTCCAGTCTATCAAGGATGCGGGTGATGTTGGCCGGCGTTTTATTTGTCAGTTCTCCCACCGCCCGCTGGCTGATGCCATTGACACAATCAAGGTGTTTAAGGAGTTGTAGTTGTTCCAGGGTCAACCCGTGTGGGGCGAGTAGTTTCTCAGCATGGTTGCCGAGGCGTTGCGCCGTGAGGTAGATAAGACGCCCGATGTTTTCTTCGTTGCAGGATTTCATTTTGCTTGCCGTCTTAATTGTTAACCAGACAACTGTATAGGTGAAAATTGTCTGCCTGTCAAAGAAAAATGGACAGTCCCTGTGTTCATTTTTAAGAAAATGGGAGTTTAAGGCCGGGTCGTTTGATTTATTTGTTCAAGGAAGAATCGGATTTCTCGGGTTGTTTCGGTGTTGCAGGCAGCTGTCAATGCTCTTCGATAAGTCGTCTGAACCTTGCCAGTTGATGGTCGCGGATCTCCATCATGTTAAGATGGTAAATATCGGGCGGGAAGAGAAAGCTGGCAACTCCGGTATCAAAAATTCGCTTTACCTCGTATTCGTCATGGGCAACTTCCCTTTGATACATATAGTTGAGATAGGAGCGATTGGTGTGGATGATGAATTCCACCCGCATGCCGCCTAAGCGGGCAAAAAATTTCAGCATCGGGGTTTTACCGGAGCTGCCGGTTGCGGAGCCCTTGTACTCTCCACCGGTCAGGGTGTCGGAAATGTCTTCAAGCGTCATGAACGAGTCAGCGCGGATGGCACTGCGGGTAAGGTGGCGTAAAAATCTTTTAACGTCGCTGATGTTGTTGAGGACGGCCATGAGACCCAGCTCATCATCAACTGCCGTGGCCGGATTTTTTTCATTTTTACGCAGAAGCTTCAGGACCTTTGCCGCCGGTGGTTTCTTTCGGATTGTTACATAAATAGGGATTTCTCGATCGCCATCCTTGAATCGACGCCGCTTGATTAGGGTAAGTGTTTCGCCGGTTGCAGGAGAGATCTCAGACGCTTCTTTCTCTGCGAGGACCTTCACCTCCCGACAACTGAAATCTTCCTCATTATGGCGACTGTAAAGATAGCTGATTTCCAGGTCACCTATTTTCAGGCTTGGGCTCCAGACCCGTGCGTTGAGAAAATTGATAAAATCAGCAAATTGCTTCTCAACCTTCGTCTCACGTTCCCGTTGGTCAATGGAGCCAGCAAGGTTCATGAGTACCAGTTTTCTTTTGGCTTCAAATCGTGCTTTTTGGTGATAGCGGTCGTCAAAGGCGATGAGGAGCAGATCCACCGGATGGGTTGTGATACCGATTTCATTGGTCATCTCGATGTTGGCGCTGTATGGGGCCAGCACCTTGGTTCGCAGAGCTGTGATCACGTCGTCCGCTATGTGTGCATAATCGAGAAGATGACGATCTACTTCCCTTGAGGAACCATTGATGCCGAACATGTTGCCAAGCAGCTGGTTGCTACGTAAACGGCTCCTTTCTCGGTGTTTTTTTTCGTGGAGAAGGGCCAGTATTTCATCAAAATTGTTGATGCCCAAAAAGTCAAAAATCTGATTACGGACGGCCCTGTATTTTGTCTTGAGTAACGGGTCATGTTGCAGCGTTGCAACCCAAGCCTTGCTGCTTGTTGAAAAAGGGTGGGCAAAGGGTGGCTCCTCACCGACGGCAAAAGGACCATCTTGGAGCATCGCCGTAAATATAGATTTCTCACTCAGTAAAGATATGGACATGTGGTTATTTTATGGTTTGGATTCGGAAGTTCAGGAGCCCATGTTATCAGGTTTTATAAAGTTTGGGTCGTTTATTTTTTGCAGCCAGAACAAGGTTGACGAAATTGTACAGTATTTGTGTAAAGGCCGATTCGACTTGCTGTCTGTGTTGTTCGGCCTCTTGTGGTAGTTCCTTAAACAGTCTCTTTCCCTCGGGTAGGGTATTGATCCAGTCACGGTCATGACGGAGCCAGGTTTTGACATCATCGACATGGGCGGCATGGTTATCGCACTGCAGGCCGATGATATGCGGGCGACCGTCCACGCTAAATGCCTCAACTACGCTCTGGTTAGAGGTAGCCAGCATCATCAGATTGCGTGGCAGTGGGGTCTGTATGGCTTGTCCATGCCACTTGAACAGAGTCAAAGGAGAATGTATACCTTCGAAAACGGGGTGTTCCTTGCCGGCATGGGTCAGGTGACCCTGGATAAAGCCGATGCTGGGCATAAAATTTGGCCCAATCTCAGCGCCCAGCGCATCGGCAAGCAATTGATGGCCAAGGCAAAAACCGAGACATGGGCGGTCCATGGCGATCCATGCCTTGAGTAGCCGTTTTTCTTCACGAAGGAACGGATATCGGTCTTCCTCATGGACATTTGCCGGGCCGCCCAGAAGTAAAAGCGCGTCAAAATCGGCCGGGTCCGGAGCAGCCTGCTGGTAGATTTTGGTGACTTCAAGGGTGATGTCCAGGCGCATGGCCGCTTCAGAGAGAAGCCTCCCCGGTGCTTCCCAGTCAATATGCTGCAGGACAAGAAATTTGAGAGCCATGGGTGTCTGCTACCTGAGATGAATGGTCGGTTAATTGAATGCTGTTTTTGTTCAATCGTATCTATGATTACCATCAAAACTCAGCCTTTTTGCTCGTCATTCCCGTCTACGCGGGAATCTAGGCTGTCTGGCCAGCTACTCCGGATTCCCGCCT
>CALZIH010000084.1 GCA_945787305.1 uncultured Desulfobulbaceae bacterium
CCTTTCCGCCGTCGGTGGCGTGGCTTTTTACGACACCGACAATTATGATGGACTCGTAAAAAGTCAAAAACGCAAATTGCACAGTATGGAAAAACAATGAGTTATAACCTGTCCGCCGTCGGTGGCGAGGCTTTTTGCGACACCGACAATTATAACCGTCCAGTAAACGAGGGAACAGCAGTGCAGCAACAATATATTTTTCCCGTTTTGTTAAATTCAGCTTGCATTCTCCCTCCAATCCAGTGAAAATCCTCCTTGCCCAACAGGTCAACAGAAGGAACCCCTGAAACAGGTTTTTTGGTGGTTACCCACGATTGGTGGCCTTCTCCTAATCCAAAGAGAGATCAATGGCACGGCAAAAAAACAGTGACAATATCCTCATAAGCCAGCGATCTCTTTTTTACTGGATCCTTCGCAAACATCGGGGCATACAGCTACTGCTGCTGGTCATTATTCTCGCCAGTCTCTTTTTCCGGGTCTTCCCGCTGGAGATGCAAAAGCGCATCATCAATGAAGCCATCCATCTCCGTGACGAGCAACTGCTTTACCTCTATTGCGGCCTCTATATCGGCGCTGTCGTTCTTGCCAGCCTCTCCAAATATGTGATCAACATGATCCAGACTGTCCTCGGTCAGAAAATTCTGGTGGAGATGCGCACCGAACTCTATAATCACATCCTGCAACTTCCCCTGCAGTTTTACCGAAAAATGCAGCCCGGCACGGTCATCTCGGCCATGACAGCCGAACTGAACGCCATCGGCTTCTTTCTTGGCGGTGCACTGGCAATACCATTGACCTCAGTGCTCAGCTTTCTGGTTTTTCTTGGATTCATGTTCAGCCTGAGTCCACTGCTGGCCCTGCTGTCCGTAAGTATTTATCCTTTTGAACTGATCATTATCCCGCTGCTGCAGAAACGATATAACAGGCTGAATAAAAAACGGATCCGCACGACTCGGGCCATGGCCAACGTGGTCAATGAGGCTATCAGCGGCATCCATGAAATTCATGCCAACGCGACCTACAAACTGGAAGAAAAGCGCATAGGCGGCTTTATAGACCGGCTCTACTCGCTGCTCAAGCGACTCTTTTTTGTAAAATACGGAATCAAATTTGCGAATAATCTATTCCAGTCCGTCGGCCCGTTCATCCTCTTTCTCGTCGGCGGGTACCTGGCCATAAACGGAGAATTCACCCTTGGTGCTCTTGTCGCCTTTCTTTCGGCCTATGAAAAGGTCTACGACCCCTGGAAGGAAATGCTCGAGTATTACCAATCCTATCAGGATGCCAAGGTTCGCTACAAACAGATAATGAAAATCTTTGACCTGGAACCGGAACAGCCCCTGCTTCCTAAGGGGCGAGATATCATTGAGCTTGAGGGTGGAATAGAAATGAAAAACGGCAGTTTCACCGTGGAAAACGGCGTTAAACTGCTTGACCAGGTTTCGCTCAAGGTTAAACCCAATGAACAAGTGGCCTTGGTCGGGTTCTCCGGTTCCGGAAAGTCCACCCTGGCCCTGCTGATGGCCCAACTCTATGATCTTAGCAAGGGCTCGCTGCTCTTGGACGGACACGATATGAATACATACAATGAGTAAAGCGGATATCAGCCGGAACATCACGATGATCGCTCAGCACCCCTTTATCTTCACCGGAACGATCCGTGATAACCTGCTCTATGCGGCGAACGCTGCAACCGATAGGGAACATCCTCTTCCGGACCGAAACCAAATCGTGCAGGTTCTGCGTGATGTGGGGCTCGAGGAAGATATTGTCAGGTTTGGCTTCAATTCGGTTATACCGTATGAACGGGCTTATCCGTTAAAGAGAAAGTTTCTTCGCATGCGTCAGATCATAATCCATGAACTGCATGAAGATTACCAGAAAAGTGTTGAAATTTATGATGCGCAAAAATTTCTGTACTACTCCACTTTACGTGACAACCTGATATTCGGCGATTCATTTAGCGGTAAATACACCATTGAGAATATCCCTGAAGACCACGAATTGATGGAATTTCTAATCTCTTCGGGCCTGAAAACCGAACTGTTACGCCTCGGTCTAGCTATTGCCCGGACAACGGTTGAACTACTGGGTGACCTGGATGCCGATGAATTCTTCTTCCAGGGCAACCCCATGGAGGCCGGGGAATTTAATCAGTATAAATCATTGCTCAAAGGCCTTGGAAGTAAGCCGCCACAGAAAAAGCAGGACAAGAACATGCTGTTACAACTCGCGCTCCGGTTTATTCCAGCCCGCCATAACATTGTCAGCATGGATTCGGTTCTGAAACAGGCCATTATTGAGGCACGACACTCCTTTCTTGAGAACATTGCCAAAATCGACCTGGAAATCTGTTACCAGGGCCTGGGCGATTTACAAATGGAACACCATGCAATTGAACTGCCCCAATTTGAGCAGGAAAAGGATTTTGTCGCCTACTGCCCATCCGAGTATCTATACAGCCATACCCTGCTTGACAACATTCTGTTCGGAGCCCTCAAGAAGGAACTCAAAGACAATCAACGGCTTGTGGATAAGGCCAGGTCCGCTTTCCACCAAGAGGAATTAATGGACGAGGTCATGGACATCGGTCTGGACTTCGATGTCGGTAGCCAAGGGGACAGGCTCTCCGGCGGTCAGAAACAGAAAGTAGCCATTGCCAGAGCATTTTTGAAACACAGCCAGATTTTGATCATGGATGAGGCTACGGCAAGCCTCGATAACACCTCGCAGGGGCGAATCCAACAAATACTGGAGGATAAATTTCGTGGTAACAAAACAGTCATTGCCGTTATCCACCGCCTTGATCTGACGCCCGCCTACGACCGGATCTTTGTCCTCAAAGCAGGCACAATCATTGAACAGGGCAGCTATGACGAATTAATGGCCCGAAAAGGAGCATTTTATGACCTCGCCAAATCAACCTGAGCAGACAGGTGCACAGGCTCATCTCGATGAGACAAGCAATATGCTTCGACGCCTCCCGATTTTCAAGGACACACCGGTTGATGTGCTTAAACTCTATGCTTATCTTTCTCAAAGGGAGGACTTTACAGCCGGTGAAACAATTATTGCCCAGGGTAAGCGATCCGACCGCATGTATCTCATTATTGAGGGGACGGTCTCTATCTGTAAAGAACGACATGGAAGGCATTTTTTCATGCAGAGTTTAACAGATACGGAGTTCAACTACTTTGGGGAACTGGCCCTGTTGGCAGAGTTTAACTGGTTTTTTTCAGCCCGTGCAATTACAGACGTGAAGCTGCTCAGTATCAGCCGCGAGGCCTTCATTAAAATCCACGAACGCTTCCCGGAGCAATATCCTTTGGCGGTGGAACGTATTGTAAGTCTGCGGGTTGACCGCTTCATTGATCAGATCGACTTCCTGCTTGATCATCTGCCCGATGTGGCATGGAAAGAATGCGGAATCGCCTCCGGCAAAAAAACTAAAGAACCCTGAAATACCTAGAGGCTGTCATGCACATCAAATTAGTTTTTATCCTCTGCTGCTTGTTAGTCTTCAACCCGGCGACTTCTTTTGCATCGGATAAGGCACCTTTAGAGGTAGGTGGCTTTAAGCTGGGCTCCTCTATCGATGATTATGATTTCATCAGTTATCACAATTTTCTCAAAGAAGTTGTGGTACGTGATATAGATGGTTTTCGCAAAGGAACCATTTATTACGGCATCTGTGACCGGCCAGGCGAGCTGGTGAAGATCAAGTTGAAATATCTCGATTCCAGTGCAGGTTTTTACAAAAAACTCCTTAAACGGTATAAGAAAAAATTCGGTAAACCTGATGCCTTTATCGGTGACTCGTTTGGCATTGTCAAGGCCTGGAAATGGACCTTTGTTGATGAAAACAACAACAAGATTCTGTTACGCCTGCAACATAATCTGAAGAATCCGGACGAGAGCCTGGGCGTTACCGTCAAACTGGAGATGCCCGAGCAAATAGAAGCAGAGCGAATCTGCTTTAACAAACAATGCGCCATGAACATGCCCAAGAAAAATAATCGCATGCGCTCGGCCTGGAGTGAAGAGAGCTGGCAGAATATGCTCCCCCAGTAGCCATTAATGCAGGTCAGAGAACAAAAATGGCGCAGGATAGGCTGGGACGGCATAATACTCCAGGTTCCTCATGACTGGCACCCCGCTGCAGTCCATCCCGAATACCTGCTCTTTGAAGACGAGCACAGACCGATTTGTGCAATAAAATGGCAGCAGGTTAAGGGTTCTTTTAACGCCAATAAGATGCTCAACAAGCTAGCAAACTCGCTGAACCCAACAGCGGGTGGCCTGCGGCCCTTGGCAATGCCGGCAAGCTGGCACCCCCATCTCAAACCGTTTATCCATCAAGGTTTTAGCTGGCAGGATAGCGACCAGTCGGGAATCGGCCTCCTGCTCTTCAATCGTAACACGCAGCGGAGCATACTTCTCCAGTTTTACGGCCAAGAAAAGCACTGTTCATTCGCGCAGCACCTTCTTGCCAACCTACAGGATCAACAACAGCAAGAGCACCAACTCTGGTCCGTTTTTGACATCTGCATTGATTTACCCGGTGAAGCAAAACGAACAGAGCATGAATTTCTCCCCGGCAGTTATCGCCTCCACTTCACATTGGCCGGGCACCTTCTCACTTACTATCGATTCAAACCGGCAGCGGAACTCCTTCGTCGGCAGTCCCTAGGCGATTTTGGCAGAACGTTAGTTAAAGGATGCACGCTGGAGCGTGTTGATGAGCCCTTGTTGGTGCAATGGGGACGGGAAGTTCCCCCTGGCCTGCGGGTCCTTGAACGGTTACGAAAAAAACCGATTTGCGCAAGCGTAAGGCTCTGGCAAATTCCGGAAGAAAACGTCATCCTCGGCCTCAAAGTGGAGGGTAAACTCAAGATGCCGGAACAACTTTTTGAAACCCTTTGCGATGGATACTGCACGTGCTAAACAAAATATTCTCATCCAGAGCAAAGCAACAACATCCTCCAAAGTCTGGGCCGAACCGCCAATATGCCCTGGCATGTCTTCCGGTGCGCAATCCTGAGTGCATTGAGGAGCAGAAGGAAGAAGGGATCCTGCTCACTTACCCGGTACAAGCGAAGCCATGGCTACGGAAAATATTTAAAGGGGCTGCCGGAAGGGAACCGGAGATCATCCAACGAAAACTGCAACTGGATTCGCTGGGCAGCAGTGTCTGGCAGATGATTGACGGCCGGAAAAGCGTGGAGGATATCAGCCGCTCTTTCCAGCAACAGCACAAGTTGGGCCTACGCGAGGCTGAAATTTCCGTAAGCGAATTTATGCAGCAATTGGGAAAAAGAGGGCTGATTGCCCTGAGAGAGCCTGAAGAAGTATAGGATAAAGACCTTTAGCTGGAGGGGAAAATTTAAAAACTAGAAGATGTTAGCCTACAGCCTGATCAATCTAACGAGCTAAGCTGTCGCTGGAGGAGCTGTAAATCCTGCCAGACCATTTGTTTCATTTCAGGATTCTTCATCAGAAAACGGGGATGAAAGGTCGGCATAACCCTGGTTCGCAGGCTCTTTGCTGCGAGATAGGGATGAAAACGGCCGCGCAGTCGGACAAGGGGAACGGTGGTTCCAAGAAGCTGAGCGGTAGCGATCTCTCCCATGGCAAGGACAAGAGATGGTTGCAGGAGGGCAATTTCCCTGCCAAGATAGGCAAAACATTGACGAGCGCAATCCTTGTCCGCGAGAGGATTAAGCGGACAGCACTTGATGACGTTACTTACGTAGACCTCGTCCCAGGCGAGTCCAATTGCCTCCACCATACGCTTGAGCATAGCATCTTCCTCACGACCAAAAAGAATCGCTCCGGAAAAGGGTTCCTCCTGCCGGCACCAATCTCCCACCACCAGAAGTTTCGGGCTTTCCGAACCAGTCCCTTTAACCTGTCCGCAACGATTTGTCGCCAGCGTACACAGTCTGCAATCGGTAATTTCCTGGTTCACTATTGCAAGAGACGATCCCGCTGTTTGCGCGGCTCTATTTACAGGAACCGTTGTTCGTCCGGGTCTCCGAGGCAGAGCACATTTATTTTTTTCCTTAAGGAAGCCCTTCAACTCATCTCCAGCCGGATAGCTCTCAACCCCCATATGCCGATGGTACATGAGGTAATCACGAACCTGCCGACTCAAAAGCACGACTGCCGCTGGATCAACCCTTGCCTCTACACCTGGCCTTTGGGTCTGTTGTTGTTTTTTTGCTGACAACCGGGTCCTCAATGCTTAAGTTAAGTGATCAATGAAATTGATCACTTTGAGCCTTTATATATTTTATGTATCAGGAGTAATACCATGCCCATTTACGAGTATGTTTGTCGGGACTGCAAGGAACACTTTGAGGTGTTGACTACTTCAGCAGAGACCTCGATAACCGTTAAATGTCCGAAATGCCAAAGTCTGCAAGTGGCAAAGACCATTTCCACTTCCAACTTTAGAATCGGTTCAGGTAAAGCTTCAATTCCAAGCGGTGCCCTGTCCGGATGCTCATCAAAATCAGGATTTTCCTGAGCATAGCAGACGCCGGCCCGGGCGGCCGGCACTCCTCAACACACATCTAGGCAGGTGCTTCTACTTATCTCGTCCGGATGAAAACTCATAGACAGTTTCATTCTCTTTGAGCATTCCGAACTTTTTCCTGGCCAGTTCTTCAAGGTAGGCATCATCGGTCTTCAACCGCTTTATTTCTGCTGTAAGTTCCTGGTTGCGCTGTTCGAGATGTTCAATTTCACTGGTCATTACCGCTACCTGTTTCTGCATACTCCTATAACTCATAAGGCTACGGCCCGGTGCAAAAAGGAGAAACAGGATCGCAATGAACAGAACCAGAAGGATGATTCGGTGCAGTCTTTTTCGTTCCGAACTGCTGAGTTTTCTTTTATTGCTTCCGGCCATAGAATAAGGTGCTAGGGGTAATGGCTTAGAGGAGCAGTGAGGATACCATATCCTTTTCGGAATTGCTCTTCGCAGCGCCTTCGCCAGTACACATCCTTGTTTTGTTTTCAGCTTTACGGCTTACGATTCCCAATATTCATTGTTTGAATATTGGTCGATTAGCCATGTGCACAGATATTATAACCCATCATCGACATCGGTAAAGAACGAAGGTGCTCCATGCAAACGGTATGACCTGCCATGAATTTGGCTAACAACAGCCCCACTTTTCCGACTCCGGCGTTTCAGACATCCGGAGACCTAATCAATTCCCAGCATTCGAATCACCAGAATTCCTGCTTCATACAAGAGATACAGAGGACCACCCATTAAGGCCATATTGACCACATCCGGGGTCGGTGTCAACAAGGCCGCCAAAATAGCAATACCGAGGACGGCAAAACGTCTGTTACGTTGGAATGCGGCCCGGGAAATCATCCCCACCTGACTACTGAAAATCATAAAAACCGGCAGTTCAAAAATAACCCCGAAGGCCAGGATAAAGAGGGTAACGAAGTTGACAAACCGACCAATAGAGATGACCGCTTTCAGATCTTCGGATTGAAAGCCAAGTAAAAATTTCACCCCGAATGGTAAGGTCACAAGGTAACAAAAAACCGTGCCCAAATAAAAAAGGAGACAGGTGGCGAACACAAACCAGAACAAACGTTTCCCGGTGACGCCAAAGGGTTTTCCCATTGCCTTCCATAATACATAGGTAACGAGGGGCATCAAGAGATACAAGGCCCCAAAAAAGGCTACTTTGACATGGGCCAGAAAGGGTCCGGCCACAGAAAAAAAATAGAGCTTTTCATGAAGGTGGTCCTGAAAGACTGAAATTAGGCTGCTGGAGAGCAAGAAGACCAGAATGGTAAGGGCCATCAAGCTGATGAGCAGAGCGCGAGCTGATTTACGCAGCTCAATGATAAATATGACCAGTTTATTTTGCACGATTTTCAAATTTCGCCATGTACGCGTTTCAGGGTGAGGAAAAATAGCAAAACAAGCCCTGAAAAGCAATTGAAAGCTCAAGGGTACATTATATAGTACGCAACTGCATAGTTTTAGCTGACTACCATCAAAGCTCAGCTATTAAGTAGCAATGCCAGTGCGGCCTTCGACGTAGGGGACTGAATTTTTTCACCAATCCGGGAGACAGATTAACTATATTCTATTTATATCAATATGAAACAATGAGTTAAACAGAATTTTGTGGTGAAAATTATTCTGTCCCCGGTATAGAAAAATAAAATCAGTCCCCTCGCCAAGTGGGAACAGCTGAGCTTTGATGGTAATCACATAGTTTTATTCATTGCTCATTGACATTGGTACAGTGATCATTGATAATGGCGGCACTATTTGTTTAGCACAGATTGCAAGAGAAAAACCCGAAACTCAACCCACTTGATCAACCATGCTTGAACTTCGTTATATTCGTGAAAACATAGACCTTGTCCGTGATAAATGCCTGCACAGAGGTATGGGGCCGGAACTTATAGAACGCTTTACCGATATTGATGGTGAGCGCCTCCGCCTCCTGACCGAAGTGGAACAGCTTAAAAATCGGCGTAATACGGTGTCAAAAAAAATTGCCCCCTTGAAACAAGCCGGAGAACATGACAAAGCCGAGCCGTTGATTATTGAAATGCGCGAGGTTTCAGCAAGAATCAAGGAGCTGGACGGTCAACTTGCAGATATCCAGCTACAACTGGATGACATCGTCCTTTCCATTCCCAACCTCTGCCACGACTCGGTTCCCAAGGGTCAGGACGACAGCGATAACCTTGAGCTGAAAAAGTGGGGTGAGATCCCGCAATTTGACTTTACCCCTAAACCGCACTGGGAAATAGGAGAGGACTTGGGCATCCTTGATTTTGAGACCTCCGCCAAGCTCGCTGGTGCCCGCTTTTCATTGCTCAAAGGTTTTGCCTCCCAACTTGAACGGGCGCTGATCAACTTTTTCCTGGATCTTCATACCCAAAAACACGGATACAGTGAAGTCCTCCCTCCGTTCATGGTCAATTCCAAGGCCATGACCGGAACGGGCCAACTGCCTAAGTTCAAGGAAGACCTGTTCAAGATTGAGGACTGGGACCTGTGGCTCATACCGACTGCAGAGGTCCCGGTGACAAACATCCACAGTGGTGAGACCCTGGCTGAAGCTGATCTGCCGATAAAATATACCGCCTACACCCCCTGTTTTCGGTCCGAAGCCGGCTCCTACGGCAAGGATACCCGTGGCCTGATCAGACAACACCAGTTCAACAAGGTGGAAATGGTAAAATTCACGACCCCTGAAACTTCGGACCAAGAGCTGGAAACGCTGCTGACCGATGCAGAAGAGGTTTTACAACTGTTACAACTTCCTTACCGGGTTGTAACCCTCTGTTCAGGTGATCTAGGATTTTCCGCTACCAAGACCTATGATATCGAGGTGTGGCTACCGGGTCAGAATACCTACCGGGAGATCTCATCCTGCTCAAACTTTCTTGATTTCCAGGCCCGGCGGGCCGGCATCCGCTACCGACCCAAAGGGGAAAAAAAGAGCCGCCTTGTTCACACCTTAAACGGCTCCGGGCTGGCTGTGGGCCGAACCCTGCTGGCCATCCTGGAAAACTACCAGCAACAAGACGGTACTGTCGCCCTGCCCGAGATACTGCAGCCCTATTTTGAAAAAAGGTTCTAGGCATCCTCTAAATAACCGGTTTCCGGGTTTCGAGGGCCAACTCGATCAGCCTGTCGAGCAGGGCGGAAAAATCAAGCCCATATGCGGCTGCGGCCTGGGGGAGCAGGCTGGTCGGCGTCATGCCTGGAATAGTATTGGTCTCCAGAACAATGATATCCTCACCGGAAACAATCATATCGGTTCTGCTGTACCCCCGCAGTTGCAATGCCTTGTGAGCTGCCAGGCCATACTGCTGGGCCCGGTTTCGAACCGCGTCGCTCACCTCGGCCGGACAGATCTCCAAGCTGGCGCCCGGTTTATATTTAGCCTCATAGTCGAAAAAATCAAATCGCGCATCCGGGATAATCTCCACCAGCGGTAAGGCCTCCGGCTCTGCATTCCCAAGAACACCCACCGTTATTTCCCGACCCGAGACAAACTCCTCCACCATAACCTCATGATCATAGGAAAATGCCTTTTCCAGTGCAGGCGGAAGATCTTCCGCCTGCCTGACAATCGACATCCCCAGGGATGACCCCTGGCGAATCGGTTTGACCACCAGGGGCAGCTGTAACGCTGCAAGGAGCCGATCGCAATTGTTGATATCCGAGGGAACTGCCATTTCCCAGGCAGCTACCGGCAACCCGTGCAACCGGTACAGGGTCTTGGCCAGATTCTTGTCCATGGCCAGGGCGCTGCCTAGCACATCGGCTCCCTGATAGGGGATTCCGAGAAGCTCAAGAAACCCCTGCATGGTTCCGTCTTCCCCATGGAGACCGTGCAGGAGAATAAAGGCCACATCAATCGAGCCAGCCTCTGCCGCTAGTTGCGTAAGATCCGTCGCCGGATCATAACGGGTAATTGAATATTTATTCGGATCAAGGGCCTGCACAACTCCCTCGGCCCCCTGCAGGGAGACTTCGCGCTCTCCAGATGTACCTCCGGCTATCAAGGCCAATCGTAACCGCTTCATAATACATTCCTCTTTAAAAAAATTCTCCTGCCGGATCGCTAAGAGAGATTGTCGAGACAGTCATCGTTACACAAAAACAGGAAAAGATACCATGCCGATGCGCGTTCCGCATCCCGGTTCTGTTTTTCTTCCAAAAAAATTTCACTCTTCACCGGCAAAGTGATACCATTCTTTTATGGAAAACCTAACTAATACTATCCAGCCTGGAGATGAATAATGGCACAAGGATTCCTCCGTAATAATCTTCGTCTGCAACTAATTGCACCGGTGGCTGTTACCCTGGTGACTGGCCTTGTCATCCTGGTTGCAGTTGTGTTGTTAACCCAGAGCAAGGGAAACAGGCTATTAAACAATGAAATCACCGCTGGCTTTAACAGCAATGAGGAGATGGTGAGCAACAGCCTGCAGAACCTGGACACCGAGTTGCGTAACAGTCTCGGCACTATGACCGTGACCACTCAGGAAACCCTGACCGCCTCCAGCGAAGAAGCGCCAGAGATTTCAGTGCCCTGAACTCCTTTGTTCGCAGTGCCCATAAGAATCCCGACCTGGTGTTTACCTTTTACCTGGATAGAGAACAAAAGCCGCTGACTCGCTATGTGAACAGGAAAAACAGCAAGCTGAAATCCTATTTACCGCAATCCGGTCGACCGGATGTCCAACAGATCATTGCGGCCGCCCAGGAAGATCCGGATGTATTAGTGACAAGCCAACCGGTACTCTCTGATGGCGAGCAGATCGGCTTGGTATCCATTGCCCTTGACATGACGGAGGCAAGAACCCAGGCCCAGGCAGTCAATGATTCGTTTACCGAGCTGGTTGACGATAATGAAGAGCAGGTTGAAACCATTCTCAGCGCTCAGACAATCACCATTTCAGAAGTATTGAAAAAAACCGTTACGGAAATAGGCGACAATGTCGGCCAAGCTACTATTCAAACACAAAATGACGTCACGGCAAGCCAGCAACAGGTGGCGGCTGACACAAGAAATATTCTGTTACTATCCAGTGTCATCGGCCTGACGGTTATCCTTTTCATCCTGCTCTTTAATGCCCGCTCCATCCTCCGTCTGCTTGGTGGGGAACCCACGGATATGGTGGCCATGGCCAGGCAACTTGCAGAAGGCAAACTGGACATCTCCATGCAGGGAAAACCTGTCCCCGAGAGCCTGCAGGCCGCGCTGCAGACCATGGTTATCAGCCTGCAACAACTCATCGGCAAGTTGATGTCCGAGGGAAAACGAATGGCCGACACTTCCCAAGATCTTGGCCAGGCAGCCTCTGAGATGTCACGGGATGCCGAACAATCGGCAGAACGGGCGACTACGGTCGCCGCTTCCACCGAAGAAATGAGTGTCAACATGGACACGGTTGCCATGGCCAGTGAACAGGCCGCAAGCAACGTCAACATCGTTGCCACCGCGGTTGAAGAGATGACCGCTGCCGTACAGGAAATTGCAGCCAGCACCGACAAGGCCAACCGGATTACAACCGAGGCGGTCGGCTACGCTAAAAGCTCTTCAGACAAGGTTAATACCCTGGGTCGGGCAGCCCATGAAATTTCCAAGGTCACCGAAGTGATAACTGAAATTTCCGAACAAACCAATCTCCT
>CALZIH010000085.1 GCA_945787305.1 uncultured Desulfobulbaceae bacterium
ATGGGCAGGAAGTCGTTGATAAGTTACGGGTAATAGATCACGGTGTTAAGGTTGTCCTTTCAAGTGGTGGCCTGAGCGTTGCAGAGGAAGAAGAAGCGCGGAACAATTTATCAACCGACAAAAGGTGGACAGAGAAGTTCTTTGTGTCCCGTTTCTAACCGGTATTGCGCACTGCATAGGTATTGAGTAATGAAGTAACAGTATCTATGGAAAACGGCTTTGTTACTGCGGTAATAAAATGATACTCTTGAAAATGTGACATGACCTCATTTTGACTATCACCGCTCATGGCCACCAGAGAAACCAGCGGGTCAAGATGATGTATTTCTCTCGCGGCTTCGATGCCATCCATCCCGATATCAATCCGCAGGTCCAGCAGGACCAAATCGTAAGGAAGTCCATTTCTGATGCCCTCTTTCACAGCCAGTACCGCCAGTTCGCCTTCATCGACCGTTGTCACCTCGCATTTGAACTGTTCAAACATTCGCCCAACAATGGTTCGCATCATCTCATCGTCATCAAGCACCAAAACACGAAAAGGACCGGCCTTGTCGTTGATTTTTACTTCCCGGCCCACCGGCAGATAAATTAACGCTGTACAACCATTTCCCGGTTCGGAATGAAGCCGTACCACACCACCGTGTTTATTAACAATGGCGTGGGCGATGGTCAGCCCTAACCCCATACCCTTCTGGGTTCCCCGCTGCTTGGTTGAAAAATAAGGGTCGAAAACCTTGTCAAACAACTGCTCCTCAATGCCGGGACCACTGTCCTCTATACTGACTCGAACATATTCCTTCTCAGCAAAGGGCTGACCTGTCCGCTCTGATTCTGCCTTTCCAGTAACGTAGCAGATCTCAACGTTCAGTTCTCCTCTCCCGTCCATGGCCTCGGCAGCGTTAAGGATAATATTGGAAAAAACCTGAACCATCAAATCCGTATCAAGATCTACACGCGGGATATTGTCCTCAGTGCGTACCTGAAAAACTATAGTCGACCCGGAAAATTGTTTTTCCATTAATTCGGTGAGGAGTTCGTCCAGATAGACCAGGGTTTTAGAAGGAAGGTAATTGTCTGAAAAAGTGCTGAACTGGCGGATAAGACCATTGGTCAACTGAAGGGCCTTACCGATTTCACCGAGCAGGCCATCAACCTCGTTCTCTGTAGAAATGAGACGGGCCATTTCCACATTGCCGTTTATGATTGTTAACAGGTTGTTAAAATCATGGGCAATACCGCTTGCCATCGTAGTAACCGCCTCCAGTTTGCGGATTTGCTGCAGCTCCTTCTCCAGTTGTTCCTTTTGTGCGTCCAGACGTTTCCTGGCTGTAACATCCTGAATAATTCCAATAACAAAGACCTGATCATTTTCAAAAACCGAAGCCAAATTACAGGTCACCTGCCGATCATGGAGGACAATGGGATTTTCATAATTAAAAAACAGGGGGGCATTATCAGCATGTGGAGAAAGGCCCTTTGTCCATTGACGGAAAACCTCGCTGATATCTTGAGGCAGAAGATCCGTAAAGCAGGAGCCGAGAACCTCTGCTTCCGAACGTTTAAAAATATCACAACAAACCGGGTTTGCACGAATAACTCGAGTTTGACTGTCCAACTCCAGGACACCCTCCGTCATCCGATCAAAGATGATTTGATTATGGCGACGATGGACCAGCAACTCACTGGTCACAGCCCGGGGAAAGAGCCCCTGCAGCCCCTTGATCTTTTGGCTGCCGCGCTTACCGGACTTGAAACGCTCCAGCGCATGAAGAATATGTTCCTTCATGTTCGCGGCAGGCCCTTTGGCAATACAGACGTCCGCACCCAGTTCAAGAATATTCATATCGTCTTCGAGGGCCGTGCCTGAAAGGACAACTAAAAAAATGTCTTTATAGGCAGGTGTGCTGCGAATAATATAGGTAAGTTTTGCCCCATCTATTTTAGGCATGATCAAATCGGTAACAATTATGTCAGGTTCAAATTCCGTAAGCAGATCAAGGGCGGCCAGCCCATCCACCGCACTTTGCACCTCACAACCGGCCTCTTCAAGAATGTTGGACACAATCCTGAGAATCACGGGATTATTATCGACGGCAATGACTTTCAGACTACTCATTATCCAGCAACTCCCTGACAGCGGCAACGAACTTTTTCACATCAAAGGGCTTACTGAAAACCAAGTCTGCACCAAGTTCCTGGGCAGCAGGCAAGTACGCCTCGGGACCGATTCTCCCTCCACCTGATATTGCAACGATTTTCACGTCCGGGAACTCTTTTTTCAAGGTACTGATGGTTTCCAAACCCTCCTGTTCGGGCATAATCAAATCAGTAATAACCAGGTCTGCAGGTTGTTCACGCTGCTTTTGCATGCCCTTTCGACCATTCTCTGCGTCCATGACCATATAACCGCTCCACTCCATCACCTGGCGTAGAAGAGCGCGCATCTGTTCGTCATCGTCAATGACCAGTATTCGCATCAATCACCTCCAGCGGGTAGAAGTTCTCGGATGGCAATAGAAAGTTGGCGCATATCCAACGGTTTGGCGAGGAATCTTCTGATTCCAGCCTGTCGTGCCTCATCGGCGGTAACCGCTTCGGAATAACCGGAGCACAGAATGATCGGAAGCGTATTGTTTATATTTTTGATCTCTTCAGCTAAGGTCAAGCCTGTCATTTTCGGCATTGTCTGATCGGTGATAACAAGATCAATGGCATTTTCCTGCTGTTTAAAGATGTCAAGCGCTTCATCACCGCTTCTTGCAGTAATGACCCTATATCCCAGATACTCTAACATTCTGCCTCGCATTTTCACAATATCTTCTTCATCATCAACAAATAAAATAGTCTCACTGCCCCTTGGCATGTTGGTAATCACATCGGCTTCAGCTTGATGATCATTGGTAGCTCGTGGGAAAAAGATGGAAAACTCAGCGCCCTCACCTTCCTCAGATTCCACCCCTATTGCTCCACCATGGGAAACAACAATACCGTGAATAACGGAAAGCCCCATCCCTGTTCCCTCTCCAATATCACGGGTTGTGAAAAACGGATCGAAGATGCGCTTTCGCATGGATTTAGGAATGCCATGTCCTGTATCACTGACAGTCAGGACAATATAAGTACCGGGAATCAAATCGGGATGCTTTCTGCTATCTTCAGCATCGACCACCTTTTCCTGTAAGCCGACAGTAATACGACCCGGATCCTTGCCAAGGGCCTGGGCAGCATTAGTGGCGAGGTTCATCAATACCTGATGGATTTGGGTGGGGTCGGCTTCAATAGGCCCAATGTCCGATGAAATTACAGTTCTGATGTCAATGGTCGACGGTAAAGAGGAGCGCAACAGCTTGACACCTTCCTTGACGACAGGGGTAATAATAACACGTTGTCGACGACTTACAGTCTGTCGACTAAAGGCAAGGATCTGTTTAACCAATCCTTTTGCTCGCAATCCTGCCCGTTTGATGGAATCCACATGTTCAACGATCTCCTCGGTAGTGGGAGGAACACTCTGCACTAGAACATCATTATCATCGACTGTAGGTAACCTGTAGAGGAGCAGGTCGGCATTTCCAAGAATCGCACCAAGAATGTTGTTGAAGTCATGGGCAATCCCACCGGCCAGGGTCGCAATGGCCTCCATTTTTTGGGCCTGTACCAGTTGCTGTTCAAGACGTCGAAGATGGGTGATATCCCTGGAGGTGTGAACGTAACCGGCGAGCTCACCGTCTTCTATTACCGGAACACAAGAGACCTGGAAGACCTTACCCAGAGAGGGATGTTCTATGATCTGGTCAACTTCTTCCCTGGCCTTAAGAGATTCTTGGGCAGGGCATTTGGCACAAATATGATCACTGCCGGCAAATAATTCGTGGCACTTTTTCCCTATTATTTCTGCACTCGTTTGCAGATTAAACAAGGCCAGAGAAGCAGCGTTCCCTTTAACTATAGAGAGATCGGCGGCAAGAATAAGGACCGGGTCTTTAATGGCGTCAAAGGTTCTCCGCCACTCTTCCACGGACGTACAGAGGGAAACTTCGCTTTGATTTCGTCGTTGCATTTCCTGTTGCAGGTTCTCAACCGTTATTTGAATATGAGTTGGTGATGAAAAACATTCTCGCGGAAGAATTGAATCAGTCGGCGGCGGCGATCAACTAGCCTCACTTGCTCAGGAATAAGGTCGCTCATCTCGTTTTTCATTATTGACATCTTGTATTCTATATTGGCAGCAAAGCGATTGTCCAGGTACCAGGCAAAGAAAAGTCCAAAAAGAAGGCCGGGTGGCGTAAAACCTTCCGTGCTGTTAACAACGCGGGTATACAACCTCTCGCTTGTATTTGAGGGATGCATCCGGGCCAACTGCAGATAGGTTTTCAGGGAAGAGGGCCCTAAATAACTCTGTAAATTCTCCGGTTCCCTGATCGTCAGGTTATAGGTACAGCCTATAACTTCACCGGAACTTTCTATTTCGCACATCTCTTTCTTTTGAGCATAATTGCCAAGTAACGATTGGCCAAGGGCAACGAGCAAAGCCATTTCAAAACGATTCAGATCTTCAGTTTGGTCTTGGCGAATCTTGATTCGTTTATCTAAGGGATCGTAAAAGGAAAAAACATTGTCCCACTGCTGGCATCGTTTCCAGCACGCGGGCTCCACCAGGGTCAGCCCCCGTATATACTGCAAATGCTCGATAAGAATGTCAGGATGATTCCAGATGGTTTCTATGACCCGATCCATAAGCCATTTTCTTTCACTTCCCGTCAGTTTCTCATCAAAGCCGGAAGACAGGGATATCTGCTCTGTACTTAAATATTGACAGTGACTGACAATGGCTTCATATCGGAGACAGGGAAGCAGATGACTGCTGCCATGGACGGCAGGTAACTGCTCTTTGTGTAAATCCATGTTTATCTGTGTAGATTCATGCAAAAGCAAGTCCGCATTTTTGAGGCCAAAGAGTATTTTAACGCAGAGGGCCAGTGCCGATGGATCATGCTGAATGACCTGTCGATGGAGCAGTTTTCCCCTTGAAAAAACGGGAACAGCTATTGATTCAAATCCCAATTTACGTACACCTTGACGATCAAGATAGATCGGTTCTTTATCTTCAAGGGCATAACGCTGCAATACCGATCCGGGAATATCGGCAAGATTGAGAGCCAGAATCTGGGAAAAAAGTCCCTGCACCCCACCCGGGATGTTTCGATGGTAGGCCTGAATCAGATCAGACACATAAAATTTTCTATCAGGTGCATCCCGGGCAAAATCGGTCTCTCCTTTCTGGACCCAAATATTGGCGACCAGCAGTTTCATCGCCTTGGAATTTTCACGGATGGACTCAGCAATACCAGGCGCCTGCATGATGGGAATGATAGATGTATAGAGACTGCCCGGAGCAAATAGGAGAATATCGGCCTCGGCAATACTTTCGACTACCTCGGGTTGAGCAAACGGTTTGCGGCAAAAGTTGACAAAGACGCGATCAACAGGATAGTTGCGTCGACAATGGCTGGATTTATGTTCGCCGGTCACCAGAACATCGTTGCCATACAGCACTTGAAGCTGAGAATTTGTTGTCGTGCAGGGTAAAACCGCCTTGGAATGCATGCCGAGTGCCTGGCAAAGGCTCGCCAGGCCCCGTACAGTGGCCGTGCGGACCACCTGATAGGCAGCAGCAAGTTCGGCGCTGTCAATGAACGGGTCTATCTGTTGATAAATTGCCGATGCCAACAGCAGATTACCAAAACACTGTGGTCTACGCAGAGTGGGAGATAACCGCTTATCTGAAAACAACGCCGCTGTTAAGGTGCGCAACATTGCCAGGAGCTCAGCGGGAATATCATCCAGCTCAACACCGGTATCCTTCAGCAGCTGCGTTTCACTAATCGGGCAAGAGATAAAGCGGTAATTAAAAACACCATGCAGGGCAATGGCAAGGTTTTCTGCAGCGGCATCGTCCAGGCCGAACCTGTTTTTCAGATTGTTACCCTGGAGCGAGGAAAGCAACACATGGCGCAGGTCGCCAAGGGCTACCAATGGCAGGTCTTTCAGCAGCTCGCCCGTTGAGCCGCCATCATCGGTAATACAGACGACGGAGCGACATCGGGGAAAGAGTTCCTTTAGGCCGCCGAACGGATTCTGCGGCCAATCCAATCGTCTTGAATCACCACCGATAATATTGGAGAGTCCGGTTCCACCGCCAAAAACAACAACCTTAAGATGATCGGTCTGCAAATGGTTGATATAGCGAATAACATCTGAAAATTGTGTCGCAATTGCCGGCGGTGCCTCGCCAGGTGCTCCATCGAAAAACAGCGAAATGACACGTTCGGCCAGGGTGCCGTCAGGCAGAATGTCAAGCGGAGCCAAGCGTTGCTCGGTTAGTCCCTGCAGTTTTTGTTGCAGATCCTCAGTAGTTACCATATCCGGAAAAGTTTATCCGGTTAGAGACCGGTGGCCGCCATTTGTTTGGATACAGCGGCAACGGAATCCTGCAGAGCGGTCTTTTCTTGTTCGGTCAATGCAAATTGAAGAATTTTTTCAACGCCGTTTTTCCCCAGCACAACAGGAACGCCGAGGAAATAGCCGGAAATATCAAACTCTCCTTCAAGGTACGCAGCACAGGGCATAACGCGCCTGCTATCGGTCAATACGGCTTCTGCCATTTCAATGGCGGCCAAGCCAGGGGTGTAAAAGGCACTTCCGGTCTTGAGATGGTTGACAATTTCAATACCGCCCATCTGGGTGCGCTTGATGATTTCCTCTATGGTATCGGCAGGCAACAGTTCCGTAATCGGTACACCACCGACATTGGCAAGTCGGGCAAGCGGCAGCATGTTGTCGCCGTGAATCCCCATAACCAGGGCATTAACATCCTTTGCCGCGACCCCCAGGGCATCTGCGAGAAAGGTACGGTACCTGGCTGAATCCAACACCCCGGCCATACCAAGAACCCTTTCTTTAGGCAGACCACTGACCTTAAAGGCCGTGTGAACCATGGCATCGATTGGATTGGTGACAACAATGAGTACACATTCTGGCGAGTACTTAACTGCTTCTTCGGCGCAGGATTTGACAATAGCAACATTTTTAGCCAGCAGATCATCCCGTGACATCCCGGGTTTACGAGCAAGTCCTGCGGTAATAATGACCACATCTGAATCTTTTGTGTCGGCGTAATCGTTTGATCCCTGCAACGTTCCAGAATAGCCGTCCAGGGGACCGGATTGCCAGAGATCGAGGGCCTTGCCCTGGGGTATACCTTCCATGACATCAAGCAGGACGACATCGCCAAGTTGCCGAACAAGGGCCCAATGCGCAGCGGTTGCACCCACATTACCTGCGCCGATTATCGTAATTTTTTTATCCATCACCAAACTCCTTATGTTGTATATATTTGAAAAAAAAGTGATTATCTCTGCTGTAAAATTTCTTCGACTCGCTGCGCGTCCTTGATCGTATCGACCTCAATCGAATCGTGTTTGGTTTCTATAACCCGAATAGTGTATCCATACTCAAGCGCTCGCAGTTGCTCAAGCTTTTCAAAGCGCTCCCACTCTCCTTCCGGCAGGCCGACAAAGGTGAGAAGGAATCCTTTCCGGTAGGCATAAAAACCAAGATGTTTGTAATATGTCGGCTTGACCGGTTCTTCAGGGTTACGCTGAAAAGGTATTGGCGAGCGGGAAAAATATAATGCGTTTGAGTGGCAGTCAAATACGGTTTTCACGTGATTGGGATCGTCAATCTCCTCGGGGCGGATAATTTTATAGATGAGCGTGGCCATATGCAGGGCGGGATCATCCAGAAGGGGGCTGGCTACCTGGGCCACGACTTCAGGTGGAAAAAGCGGTTGGTCGCCCTGGATGTTGACCACTACATCGTGCTCGGCTATTCCAAGCAATTCGGCGGCTTCGGCGAGACGATCGGTTCCCGATGCGTGATCGCTCCGAGTCATGACCACCTTGCCGCCAAAGCCCTCTACCACCTCGGCTATTCGTTGATCATCGGTGGCCACAACCACCATCGAAAGAAGATCAACCTCCATGGCGCGCTCTACAACGTGCTGGATCATAGGTTTTCCATTGATCAGGGCAAGAGGTTTTCCTTCAAATCTGTTGGAATGGTATCGGGCAGGAATGACCGCCACCACCTTGATATCACTAGTATGCATTATTTTGATTCCGGTGCTCCCAGTTCAGGGAGGAGGTACTAGGGTATATTGACTGACGAGACTGCAGTTACATATTTTCCTTAAGTGGGTTACCTTACATATCCGAAAGGATACCTTGCTGAAAATAAAAAGGCAATGAACAAACCTCGTTATGAACCGACAATGCACCCGCAAGGCCAACGATAAAAAAAACCTTTACAACATAGGCATCTATGTTTCGGATCCTGGTTTTGAACAACAGGCTGCGACCCTTTCAACACAAACAGGACTACCGGTTGTCAGCGATAAGACGGCGTGTGAAATCGCCCTTGCCGTTGGCCCGGACGGTCTTTCTTTAAGCCTACCTAACGATCCAAGCCTGACCGGCAACGTGCAGGTCAACTTTACAAAGGGGGCTTGGACCCGACGTTTGAAACGTGTTCGTTCAGAACGCCTGATCAAAGCCATGGGCAGCAAAACACCGCTCGGAACGGAAATACTGGATGCCACCGGTGGACTTGGTCGGGACAGTTTTCTTCTCGCTGCAGCCGGATTTCAGGTGCAGGTCGTTGAGCGTAATCCTATTTTGGCGGCACTGCTTGTCGATGGCCTCCACCGTGCTGTTGACAGGGAAGAGACCAAGGCGATCTGTTCCCGAATCCAATGTATCCAGGAAGATGCGCTCGATTATCTAACCCGTGACGGTAGCGCCCCTGAAATAATCTATCTTGATCCAATGTTTCCCAAAACCAAATCTAGGGCCAAGGTCAAGAAGGAGTTACAGATTATTCAACAGGTCGTTGGGGAAGATCACGATATCGCAGATCTTTTCACCCTCGCTCTGCAGGCAGCCAGCAAGCGGGTGGTCGTTAAACGACCCAAAAGCGGTCCATGGCTGAACCAATTGCCGCCCGCATACTCTTTGCTCGGTAAGGCTGTACGTTTTGATATCTACCTCCCCCTTCCCGCTTCAGGCAAAACTGCGACTCAGCTGAACAGGCTTTCTTAAACTGTCTCAGCCTTCTTCAGAGCATTGGTCGTGGTCTCCAGTTGAGTTGCACTCATACGGACGGGCACCTGGTAGACCAGAGTCCGGTTCATCAACTCGGCGGATTGCGGTAGAGCCTGGGGATCATAGATTACCCGGCGTTTACCATGGGCATGTAACGGCCAACCGTTTGTGGCAAGGGTTTTTGCACCGGTCAGGTGTTCCCAGGAAGGATAAAAATGCCAGCTGTTTTCTCCAAAATTACTGGCGCCGGCTCCATTTGCCCGTAACACTTCATTCACAGCGGAAGCCTTTTCCTTATCCGGCAGCATAAACGCTAAAAAGGTTGCGGAATCCCCATCCTCATCGACCAGGTCGCGAAACTC
>CALZIH010000086.1 GCA_945787305.1 uncultured Desulfobulbaceae bacterium
ATCACTGGACCGACAGGATGCGGAAAAACATTTTTAGCCGTCAGCTCCCTTACCGGCGACATTCTTCAACGGAAACAGAATATTGCCCTGCAAGTTATTGCTAATATTTTGTACAATTCCGACGCTTCTCCCCTCAAAAACGCTATCATAGAAGAAGGACTTTGCCGTGATTTTGGTGGTCTTTTTGTTACCGGGTCTTCCTTTAAAACCTTTATGCTCACCTACCTGATCGGTTCTGATGTTGATAAACGAGACCGATTCCTTGAAGTCTACAAACACGCTCTCCGCTCCATGGTTACTGGTGGATTAGACCATGATCTGATTTTAGCCGAGCTCAATAAATATGAATTTTCGGTTCGGGAGGAGATGAATAAGGCCCAGCGTGGTTTGGATCTTATCAGCAAGGCGCTGCCCGCCATGAAATATGGTGCAGACCCCTTTGAGGCCCTGCAAATTGAACAACTTTTTGCAGATATTCGTACCCAGGCCATTGAGAATGGATACTTTGAGCAGTTGATTAACGAACTCCTCCTCGATAACAGTACCAGTGCTATCGTTTCCCTTAAACCCGATCCACAAAAAGTTGAGCAAAACCTGCAGGAAGAGTCAAAGCGGCTTGCAGCATATGCCGGGCAGCTTGGTCATGGTGGCATGGAGAACCTCGTTACCTCTACGAAGGATCTCATGCAAGGGCAGGCGAAGGCAAACGACGAACAAACCCTGGCCCTGCTTCCTTCACTAACTATTGATGACCTCAACCCGGATCTACAGTTTTTCCATGCTATGCCCGATGTCGTTCAAGAACGCCCACTCATCATCAGCGAACTTGATACCAACTCGATCTCCTACATTGATTTCGGCTTTAACTGTACAGGGCTGGCACCGGAAGACCTGATGTATCTCGACCTTTTCGGTACCATAGTTACGGAAATCGGTACTGAGGATTCCGACTACAAAGCCTTTGCAAAACAAATCAATATCTGCACAGGAGGTTTCAGCCATACTTTTTCTACCTATCAACAAAAAAAGCAACCTGACACCCTACAGCCGATTCTCTGGTTTCAGGTAAAGGCGCTATCTGTTTATTTCGATAACGCACTGAACCTCGTACAAAAAGTTCTCACAGAGGTGAGTTTTCATGATCGTGAGCGTATACGGGATATTGTTCAACGTGAATTTGCCTGGGCCGAGCACAGCGTCCAGAGTGAAGGATATAGCTTGGCCTCCGCCCGGGTCTTTTCTCATCTCAGCGTCGCCGGTCAGTACAATGAACAGGTAAGCGGAGTAACAGCCTACCTGGCCTTAAAGACTCTCGCCACAGAGTATGAAGAAAAGGAAGAACAGTTTCTCCAGACCCTTGCCAAGCTGAAAAAAGAACTTCTAGTCCGAAACCGTATCATTAGCGCCATCACCTCAAGACACAAAGAAGTTCTTCGCCTAAAAGAACAACTCCCCTCCTTTATCCAGGCTTTCCCCATGGGAGGGAACGAACACAACCCTACCTCCTTCCCAAAACACCCGTTAAAAGAGGCATTTTGCACCTCTGCCGAGGTCGTTTACAATATTCAAGGGTGCAACCTGTTTTCCGACCCAGACACGTATAACGGCCAATTTGAGGTGTTAAAGACCTGGCTTTCCCGTGATTATCTCTGGAATACTGTCCGACAGGTCGGTGGCGCCTATGGTTGTTTTATCCAGTTTAACCAGCGTACCGGCAACCTGGCCATGATCAGTTACCGTGACCCTCAGATCGTCAAGACCTTCGCTACCTATGACGACACCTGGAAACAGGTTGAGCATCTCGACCTGTCGCAACCGGTTTTACAACAACTGGTAATAGGGACCTATGGCAACTTCGACCCACATCAAGGTCCTGCAGGTCTTGGGATCACCGCGCGCAATGAATACCTTGCCGGAATCACCTCTGCCTTCAAACAACAACGGGTCGAGGAAATTCTTGCAACAACAGTCGAAGATTTACGTTTTTTCACTCCCTACCTGAAGAATATTGCCGAAAACAAATTCACGGCAACCATAGGTAACAGCTCTAAAATAAAAGGAAATTCTGCAATTTTTGACAATATTGTTGATTTGTAACTGGCCTCACCTTGCTCTGTGAGTTCAAAAATAAGAAATAGAAAGCGGGGAGGGGGAGGGCGTTGGCAAGTCTTCATTTCACACCTTGTGAAAAGACTATACAGCGCTTCTCCTGAGTGAGGCTTCTGACACTTGGTCACGAGAGGAATCGCTAGACCCGATCAACAACTTTACCAAAATATGGCGATTCCTCGCTGACCCGCAATGAACGCCCTCTACGGCACTCCAGTTTAAATTTTAAATAATTCAACCTTTTCAAATGCTTATACTTATCGCGTTCCTCAATTGCGTTGGCTAGCAACTCCTCGGTTTGAACAATTTCCTTACGCAGTGCCAATTCTTCCGGGATGTAACCGGCGTTTTTTAACATTTTATACCCAAGACGTAAATCTGCAGGTACATTTTTCATCGTATCCTCTGGAAGAGGTTTATTCTTCCAGTGACTCAGGTCAGGACCCTTCCCCTCTGCTATTGCTTGTTCAATCTTTTTCTCGGCTATTCTATGCAGTGCTGTTAACACAATTATCTCCTCATTAGCTTATTCATTATTTTTACAAAACAGGGTATCCTTGCGAAAATTTATATCATCCCGTTCCGGATAGTCCACCATGTAATGCAGGCCACGGGATTCCTTCCGCTGGGTTGCACTGCGGACAATGAGGTCAGCGATCACCGCAAGGTTTCTTAGCTCTACAAGGTCAGCAGTTAAAAGGTAGTCATCAAAATGCTCCTTAATTTCCATTAGTATTGGAGTAATTCTCCGCCTGACCAACTGTAATCTTTTTTCCCTTCTGACAATACCGACATAATTCCACATCAGGCGTCGGATTTGATCCCAATTATGACTGATCAGTACATTTTCTTCTATAGACCCTGCAGCGCCTTCACGCCAATCAGATGTTTCAATAAATGGGATATCTTTCAATTCATGCCAGGATTGTTTTAATCGCCGAGCAGCACGATCTGCAAAAACCACTGCTTCAAGCAAGGAATTACTAGCCAACCGATTAGCACCATGCAAGCCGGTACAGGCTGTCTCACCCAGGGCAAACAGGTTGTGAACAGAAGTTTCACCCCACGTGTCCACTTGTACGCCACCGCACATATAGTGAGCCGCAGGGACAACCGGGATCGGCTCCCTGGTTATGTCCACCCCATATTTTTTACACGTAGCGTAGATTGTTGGAAACCGATGACGAACGAAATCGGCATCTCGATGGGTAATATCGAGAAAAACGCACTCACTACCACTCTCTTTCATCTCGGCATCAATTCCCCTGGCAACCGCGTCGCGTGTTGCTAAATCACCGCGATGATCACGCTTCCCCATGAAGGCGTCGCCTTTTTCATTGATGAGAATGCCGCCTTCGCCGCGCACTGCCTCCGAAATAAGAAAATTTTTCGCCTGTCGATTAAAAAAACACGTTGGGTGAAACTGAACAAACTCCAGGTTGGCGACTTTGGCTCCAGCCCTATACGCCATAGCCAATCCATCTCCTGTGGCAATATCAGGATTCGTTGTATATAAATACACTTTGCCACATCCACCTGTACAGAGAACCGTGGTCCTGCTCAGACGGGTCTCCACCTTACCAGTTTTCCTGTTCAGGACATAAGCACCAATGCATCGATCCCCATCTCCTTCGCTCCCGACAAGGCCGGGAACACGGGAGGCCATCAACAAGTCGATCGCCAAATGATCTTCAAGAATCTCAACATTCGGACTTCGCTCAACCTGTTCAAGCAAGGCCCGTTCAATCTCATGCCCCGTGAGATCGAATGCATGGGCCACACGCCGATGAGAATGCCCACCTTCCATACCCAGGTCAAACTCCTTCCCTCCCTCCCCCTTTTGAAAACGGACTCCAAATTCAACCAACTCCCGAACCCTGGCCTCTCCATCCCGCACCACCAAATTAACAACCTCTTCATTACAGAGGCCATCACCAGAGGCAAGGGTATCTTCCATATGATATCGCGGGGCATCCTCCCTGGACAACACAGCTGCTATCCCCCCCTGGGCCAAATTTGTTGCTGTATCGGTGCTTGACTTTTTAGTCACCAGGGAAACAGTACAAAAAGAAGAAACCTTGAGGGCAAACGACAAACCTGCAATCCCGCTGCCAATCACCAGCACATCACACCGCATAAACCTTCCCCCCTTGAGGACAGAGCCGTTATTAAAAAAAAGCGAAGAAATGTTTCACGTGAAACATTGAAAAATGTTCTCCCTCCGGAAAAACTATAGTATACTCCCGCCATCAAACACAACAGAGGGAAAACCACAACCGCACTAAACCTGGCCGCAGTGCTTGCATCAAAGGGAAAAAAAGTCATGCTGGTTGATTCGGATCCCCAGGGAAACGCCTCCAGTGGGGTTGGAATGTTCAAGACGAGTACGGAAAAAAACATCTACCAATGCTACATGGGCAACAGCGATGCCGACACCTGCATCCAGGAAACAAACCTAAAGAATCTGTTCGTACTGCCAGCATCGATTGACCTCGTTGGCGTGGAAGTGGAGTTGATCTCCCTGGAAAACAGGGAAAAACAACTCAAATCAATTCTGCGTCAAGTCCGTGATCGGTTTCACTTTATCATTATCGACTGCCCTCCATCCTTGGGATTGCTCACCATTAACGGCCTGACCGCCGCCGACTCGGTTCTTATTCCGCTTCAATGTGAATATTTTGCTCTCGAAGGATTGGCCATGCTCGTCAGTACTATTCGCAAAGTGAAAAAAAACCTCAACCGGGGGCTCTACATTGAGGGGTTACTCCTCACCATGTTTGATCGCCGCAATCGGCTCACGCACCAGGTCGCAGAGGAGATACAAAGTCATTTCGGGAAGCAGGTGTATAAAACCGTCATTCCGCGGAATGTTCGCTTAAGTGAAAGTCCCAGTCACGGCAAGACCATACTTGAATATGATAAAAACAGCACAGGCGCTAAGGCCTACATTAAATTTGGCAACGAATTTATTCGTCGCATAAAGGGGTGAAAAAATGGGTGGAAAAAGTGTATTAGGCAGAGGAGTGGGGGCTTTACTTCCAGATGACCTTGAGCCTGCCGAAGAGGACAGGTTTTTCATGTGCGATATCGACAAGATAGAGCCAAACCCCCAGCAACCAAGGAGCTATTTTGACCCTGAAAAACTTAAAGAACTGTCTAATTCGATCCGCGAACGAGGTGTCATTCAGCCTTTATTGGTCACCAGATCGAAAGGGAACCGCTATCACCTGATAGCCGGAGAACGACGATTACGAGCAGCAAAAATTGCCAATCGGGAAGAGGTTCCGGTTGTTGTTATGGAGCCGGGAAGTAATACCGAGCGATTGGAACTGGCACTTATAGAAAACATTCAACGCCATGACCTTAACTCCATCGAAGAGGCGTTTGCCTACTCCAGGCTCATTGAAGAGTTCAACTTGACCCAGGAGGAGGTTTCGCAAAAGGTCGGGAAAAAACGATCCACCATTACCAATGTTCTGCGATTGTTGAAATTACCTCAGGAGTTACAGAGTGACGTGATAGAAAACCGCATCAGCGAAGGTCACGCCAGGGTGTTGCTCAGATTGACCAGTGACAATGAACTCATGTTTGAAATTCGCGATAAAATTATCAAGGAACAACTCTCCGTTCGAGAAACGGAACGGCTGTGCAGGGCGGGTAAAAACAAAAAAATAGCTGTTAAAAAACAAACACCAGTCCAGATAACGGAAGGCGAACTCCCCAAATCCTACTGCAAGGCACTGACCAACCAGATGACCAATTCGCTGAACAGCAAGGTACGTATTCTCCAGAATGGCAACAGGGGGAAACTTGAAATTGAATACTACTCAGTTGATGACCTGGACCGCCTGGTAAGCCTCTTGACAACAGCTGAATAGAGGCTGCAATAGAACTTGCCACACCTGTCCCACGAAAGGGGAAAATATGGCCTTAATGCAAATCTCAATTATACCTCTGGGCACTACAACGCCTAGTGTGGGCGCCTATGTAGCTGGCATACAGAAACTCCTTGAAGAAAAGGGGGCGGTTTTTCAACTTAACGACATGGGTACTGTTATCCACGGAACATCGACAGAACTCTTACAACTCGCTGCTGAAATTCACGAATATCCCTTCAGCAAAGGGGTAGACAGGGTGGTGACCAACATCGTCCTTGATGACCGTCGTGATATAGAACGAAAAATAGGCGAAAAAAGAGAAGCCGTCGAGGAACGACTTAAGGAGAACACGTGAAAAAAGAAAAAACGCAGGCAATACCCTTTATTCTTTTAGGAGTGTTTATTGTCCTCTGGATGGTTGGTATCGCTCTTGGCGAGCCCACCAGGGTACTGGAACAGGCCAAATCCATCTGTCTTGAATGCATCGGCATAGGGTAAGGAAATGCAGGTAATCAGGAAATGGATACAAACTATTTGGATATTTCTCAGTAACGGTTTCTGGGGTTTCCCTTTCACCGGCAACCTGTATCAAGGCCCTCTTAAAGTCATCTGTTCACCTGGACTGAACTGTTACTCCTGTCCGGCGGCCACAACATATTGCCCGATAGGCAGCTTGCAACAATTGCTCCTGGGCATCCGCTTCAGCCTGCAAACCGGATCTTACTATGTCGGAACCTTTGTTGTTGGTGGGTTGGGTATTCTTGGCGCTACCTTTGGCCGCTTTATCTGTGGCTGGGCCTGCCCATTTGGTTTATTTCAGGAACTATTATACAAAATTCCAACAAAAAAACACTCTATCCCAAAAACCTTAAGAGTGTTCAAGTATTTATTTTTACTTATATTTGTTATAATTCTCCCCTTGTTGATTGTGGATCAGTTCGGAATGGGAAAACCATGGTTTTGTAAGTATGTTTGTCCTGCCGGTACCCTCGAAGCCGGTATTCCCATGGTACTCCTTATGCCCGACCTCCGTACAACGATAGGTGCTCTCTATTGGAGTAAAATACTTATACTGACAGGGTTTACCGGTTGGAGCATATTGGCTTCAAGACCATTCTGTAGAACAACCTGTCCACTCGGAGCGTTTTATGCGCTCTTCAATAGGTTCAGCCTGATTCAGTTGCAATTCGACAAAGATGCCTGTACAAATTGCAAGGCTTGTCATAAAGTGTGTCCTGTTGAAATTAACTTTAACGAAACACCCGCAAGTAACGAGTGTATCAACTGTATGAAATGTATGAGCGAGGCTTGTAAGTTCGACGCGATTCACATTGCCATCGCTGGTCATCGCCTGGGTTCAAAAAGAAAAAAAGTGGCAATCGCTTCGCCCCAATAAAATCTGGTAACGGTATGAAAAAAAAGAAAACGGTTTTTTTCCTCATCTTCCTCCTCATGTTTGTTGTACAGACATCCGCAGCAGTTGCTGAAATGGTCTCAATCTCCGGCAACAACGTAAACATGCGCTCCGGGGCCGGAAAAAAATATAAAGTGCTCTGGAAGCTCGGTGAAGGGTTTCCGCTCAAAGTGTTAAGAAGAAGTGGCTCTTGGATACGAGTCCAGGACTTTGAAGGAACAATAGGCTGGGTCAACAAGAATGTTGTTCAGAAAACTCCACACATGATTGTCAAGGTCCACAAAAAATCTAAAAAACAGATCAACGTTCGCAGTGGATCGGGAACAAACAACAGAATTGTAGCCAAGGCCTATTACGGGGTGGTCTTTAAAACGCTGCAACAGAAAAGCGGTTGGGTCAAGGTACAACATGAAAAAGGTGTGACCGGATGGGTCAAGAGAAGTTTACTCTGGGGCTACTAAGGATTCAACAAGATGGCGGAGAGAGAGGGATTCGAACCCTCGGTGGAGTATAACCCCCACACTCGCTTAGCAGGCGAGCACCATCGGCCAACTCGGTCATCTCTCCGCTTGAGGAATAGCTGGCGGAGGGAGTAGGATTCGAACCCACGGTACTTTCGTACAACGGTTTTCAAGACCGCCGCCTTAAACCACTCGGCCATCCCTCCAGCAGAAACGTTATTACCATTTCACAGGGACACTGTCAATAACTCCTCACATTTGATATATGACTGCAGAAAAAAATATTTCTACCAGTACCTCGGAAATAGAAAAAGAAAACTTAAGTTGCCTGTACAAGATAACAAAAAATCTTGCATCTTCGGCTAACCTGAAGGATTCGCTTATGCGAATTGTAGAAACGTTGGGTGAAGAGAAACAGATGGCCAATGGTACAGTCACCATCATCAATCCGACCACCGGGGAGTTGGAAATTGAAGTTGCGTATGGCATAAGTGCTGAGGCAAGAAAACGTGGGAAATACAAGCTCGGCGAAGGTATTACCGGTAAGGTTGTGGCAACTGGCGAACCCATTTTGGTCCCACAGATTGGGCAGGAGCCAATGTTTCTCAACCGAACGCGGACCAGGGGCGATGAACGAAAGAAAAAAAGTTCTTTCCTCTGCATCCCCATCAAGGCGGGCAACCAGAGTATTGGTGCCCTGTCTGTAGATAGAATATATGATGACAATTTCGGCCGAGGGTCGGAACAGGACCTGCGTTTTCTGACTGTAGTCAGTAGCCTCATCTCGCAAACAGTGCAAAGAGTTCAGAAAGTCAACGAAGAAAAAGAGGCTCTTCGACAGGAAAATACGCAGTTACGCAGGGAGTTGACCTCGAAAAACAAGATAAGGGACATTATCGGCAACTCCTCCCGAATGCAAGAGGTGTTCGAAATGGTACACCGAGTCGCCGATTCAAACGCCACAGTCCTCCTGCGGGGTGAATCCGGAACCGGCAAGACGCTGGTGGCCAAAGCCCTGCATTACAATTCGGAACGCTCCAACGGGCCGTTTATTGTGGTTAATTGCTCTGCCCTGCCGGAAACCCTACTGGAAAGCGAGTTGTTCGGTCATGAAAAAGGGGCCTTTACAGGGGCAAATGAGCGCAAAAGAGGAAGATTTGAGCAAGCCGAAGGGGGTACGCTGTTTCTTGACGAAATCGGCGAAATAAGCCTGACTGTGCAGGTTAAACTCCTCAACGTTATACAGGAGCGAACCTTTCAGCGGTTGGGAGGGGCACAAACAATCAAGGCAGACATCCGACTGGTTGCGGCAACCAATAGGGACCTGGAAAAGGCGGTGAATGAAACGCATTTCAGGGAAGACCTCTACTACAGGCTAAACGTCTTTCCCGTCTACCTGCCGCCCTTACGTGAACGACGAACCGACATTCTGCTGCTGGCTGAATTCTTTCTTGATCAATACAGCCGGGAAAATAATAAACAGATAAAACGGATCTCCACCTCAGCCATTGACCTTCTCATACAGTATCACTGGCCGGGAAATGTTCGCGAATTACAAAACTGCATGGAGCGAGCCGTATTGATCTGTGATTCAGATTCCATTCAATCCGTTCACCTGCCGCCGACCCTACAAAGCTCAAATTCAATTGAGGCAGACGGCCAACTTTCATTGGCTACGGCTGTGGAAAATTTTGAACGGGATCTGATCATCGACGCCCTGAAACAGACCAGGGGCAACCAGACTAAGGCGGCCAAATATCTTGATAGCAGTCTGCGGATCATCAACTACAAAATACACAGCTACGGTATTGATCCTCGTCAGTACAAGGTGAAATAATGCGAATCCTGCTCCATGTCTGTTGTGGTCCCTGCAGTATCTACCCTCTTAGAGTTCTCAGAGATGAGGGCGTCAATGTGCAAGGATATTTTTACAACCCAAACATACATCCCTACAGAGAATTCAAACGAAGGGTTGGGGCACTTGTCTCCTTTGCCGAGAAAAAAAAATTTGCCGTTGAGATCGATAGTAATTACGGTTTGACCCAGTATCTTCGTAAGGTCGTCCATAATGAAGAAAAACGCTGTTCCTTTTGCTATGATATGCGGCTTGAGCAGGTGGCGAAAAGGGCGGCTGACAAAGGACTGGATGGCTTTACCACGACCTTGCTCTACTCGAAATACCAGAATCACGGACTCCTGAAGAAAAAATGCACCGAGCTGGCCGCTATTTACAAGATTGATTTTTTTTACCGGGATTTTCGTACAGGGTGGCAACAGGGGGTGGATGAATCCATTGCTCTGGATCTTTATCGACAACCCTATTGCGGCTGTATATACAGTGAGCAGGAACGCTACGATAAAAAGCTGAGAAAAAAGAAACACACCACATAATATTAAGCGGTCGGACCCGAAAAAACAGGGATAATGCCTGCATCCGTGAGCGTTCGGTAGTGGTTCAGGTATGCAAAAGACACAATACGATTATCTTGCAGTGGTATTGTAGGTTGATGACAGATACGCGTAGACTTCAAAGAGATGAGACGCAGCCGGACGCCCAAGGGCGATCAGGTGAAATAACATTTAACAATCACATGACAATATCAACAAGATAACAGCAAGAACAGTAGTCTCTCCTCACGAGATTCAGGTAATACTCATTTCAAGGTAGCCTTAATAACCTACAGCGACAGGAATAGCCATGCACAACATCATAGTCCTTGCGACAAACAACAAGAACAAGGTTAAAGAATTTCAGGAGATCCTGAAAGATTCTTCGGTCCAGATTAAATGCCTCCAGGATTATGGCCCGCTTCCCGAGGCGATTGAGGATGGTGAAACCTTTGATGATAACGCCTATAAAAAGTCCTCACATTACGCACGGGTGCTCGGGCTCCCCTGTTTAGCCGACGACTCCGGACTGGTAGTTGACGCTCTTGACGGAAGACCAGGTGTCTATTCAGCCCGTTATGCCAGCGATAACGCCACTGACATGGAAAATTGCGACAAACTTCTGGAAGAAATGAAAGGTCAGAAAAACAGGTCGGCCCATTTCCAGTGCGTATTATCCCTTGCCACACCGGGTGGACCGGCTCTAACCTGGGAAGGACGATGTGATGGAGAAATTACCACAGAGCGACGCGGCGAGTCAGGGTTTGGTTATGACCCGGTTTTCTTTTACCCTGATTTTGGAAAAACCTTTGCCGAAGTTCCCATGAATACAAAAAGCGAAGTCAGCCACAGGGGTAGGGCGATGGCTGAGTTTGCCGGGGAAGTCGACAAGGTATTGGTCTGGGTCAGACAGAGAATGGAGGAAATTAAACCCCAAAAACCGGATCACAAGGAATTTGAACACAATGACTGGTCAGAGGAACGAATGGTCTAATGTTCTAGTCCTACTGTGGGCCCGGAACAACCTTCTATCAATGGGTGTTTTTGGCCCGCATGGCGAGAGTATACAGCCTGGGGCCGCTCTGAAGACCGGTCTGAAGGGTTATAATTTTTTCAGCCTTCTGGAAGATATCCAATGCGTAAGCAGGATACCCGGCATTGATATAATGCTCCATCAAGCCGGCATATACCCCTTCGTGAAGCGGGTCATAGAGGCTGGCCTGTTCAAGGAATGCAAGTACAGTGTCTTTTTCCCCGTTTACCGAAGAGGACAATCGAAGAACTCCTTCTATAAAAAGCTTTCGCAACTGATCACGAAAGGCCACGACCCAAGGCTCATTATCGTTTGGCAAAAAGTCATTTTTATATAGCGCCAGGGCGAGCTGGAGGGCAGACAGATCACCGGTCGAGTCGTTAATGTTCTCCATTTTTCGGAGAAATTCTAAGGCATCGACCCTGCAGCAAGAGCGAACCAGAGAAACCCGTCGGTGTTTCACGACCAACCAATTGGGTGACGCTGAACAATCGGCACCAACCCTGCGCAATCGTGACAAGGCTGTCTTCAGGTTATTCATACCATGGTCACCGTCACTGTCCGGCCAAAGATTATAGGAAAGCTTTTCCAGGGAAACTTTGGTTCCACCAAGGGAGATAATAGCTTTAAGCAACTGTTGAGACCGTCTCCCCTTCCACAGTCTATCGTATACCTGCTCTCCATTGATTGTTACACAAAAGGTACCAAGAACCTGGATAATTACATTGGGTTTCTGTTCGAAAGGTTTCGGATCCACAGAGCTGATTGTGCCACTATCACAGCGCACTGATTGCTCCAACTGACGAACAAAATAGTTATCACGATACAACGCCATGAGACGCTCACCTTGGGGAAGGCATGCTTCAGCCTTTGCAAAACACGTTCTGGCCATATCTAATTTTTCGATATGCAGGTAAATTGCTGTCATTTCAAGGGACCCGGTGGCTGCAAATAGACCAAACCCTTTTTCCTGCCAGCGAGGGAGCCAGGATGCAAAATGTTCCAAAGCCTGTTCCAGCTCATCCATGTCGACCAGTGCCCGCCCGCGAATCAATGCGGCAAATGGAGCAACTATCGCGCTGCCGCACATCACACCACGTTGCACAGCAGCTTCACTGTGCAGTAAGGCTTTACGTGGAGTTGCTAATCGAAGAGCGGCTACACCGAGACAGAAATGGACGCAAGCAAGGTGGTAGTAATTGCATGGCGGTATTGTTTTCTCCAAAATAATATCGGCAACATGCTGCACCTGAACAAGATTTCCGCTTATACAAAGTCCATACAGGTAATTGGTATAGAGATGCAAGGATATCGACAGGGGTAAAAAGCGTAGCACCTTGTTTTCAGCAGCATGTTCAAGCAATAGCAACCCCTTATCTGTCTCACCCTGTACAACCCTGCACAGGCCAAGACACGACTGATATAAAAGAGAAGCAAGCTCATTTTTTTGAGAAAGGTTGCTTAACGGTAAACTCTCATTGAGGAGTAATTCTGCAGAGGTAATATCACCTGCCCAGAATGAACACAAGGCTGCGGTGGAGGCATGAAGAAGCCGCAGGGTAACTGAGCCTGATTTTTCAGCCCAATGTTGTTGCACGGTATAGGGCATAGTGGCGAGGTCGAGATTGCCTTTACCGGTCAACTCAGCAAGCGCCTTGTAGCCAAGCAGTGAGGCGATAGCAAGGGGCGAAACTTCCTTAATGCGCTGTAAAAGAAAATCAGTTCGTGAAAGCCAGGGCTCATAGAGATGAAAATCCCTGCCCCCGGCCCAAATAGAGCCTATCGCCGCACCTGTGCAGGCGTACAGAGCATCAAGGTCGTCAAGAAAAAGAAATGTTGAATAGAATTGATCATATATCTCTGGGGAAGTTGTATCCTTCAAGGTTTGCCGCAGAAATTGCAGTTGGGGAACGTCAGGTTCTCCACAAGATGCCTTCTCAAGCAACCCGGCAAGACTATGGTAGTCCATGTTGAACCACAGGCCAAGTCCGGTCCGGATAAATTCGGTTATCTCTCCGTTTGATCTTTCCGAGAGGTGACGACCTGGTTGCATAACGTTAATCTAGCGCTGAAGAATCCATGTGACCATTCCTCACTGTTCAAGGCTGTGCAGAACACAACCTTGAGTGATTGTAACATAAGGAAATCTGATTTAAAAAATACCTCGGCTGTAGCTTTTAAGCACTAAAAAAATATTTTTCCTGTATTGGCTGTGGCACATTGAATTACAGGTGTGTTCCCAAAAAACAGACCAGAGGGGCCCCGAAAAATATGGGTTTTCGTTCGAGATAAGATAAGCGTAGACTCCGGGAGATCGGGCGAAAAGACAAATTTTCAAGGTAGCCCAGAATCATACGGAACCGGCGAAAAGACCTTCAAACAAAATTTTCAGGCCTATGCCAATCAAAACCAGACCGCCTATTACCTCGACCTTACCGCCCCAGGACGAACCAATCCTGTTGCCGAGCAGGACACCGATAATGGAAAATAAGCAGGCAACAAGGCCGATAATCAACGCAGGAATGCCACGGCTGGGGTCAGTGGTCTGGTTGTCCTCGCGATCCTCTCTAATTGCCTCCCGAATCATTCGCAGGCCAAGAAAACAGAGCAAGCCAAAGGCGACCCAGTGGTCCCAGGCCGATATAAACTGGTGGACGCTCATACCGGCAAGCCAGCCGATGATTGGCATTATGCCTTGAAACAGGCCGAAATGGAAACTCAGTCGGAAACAATGGCGGAAGGTCACCGGGCAGAGAATAGCCCCGGCTGCAAGGGAAACGGCAAAAGCGTCCATGGCCAAAGCCACGGCAAGGGCAAGTAGAGAGATCCAGTCCATAGGTGAGGTGAAATGCTAAGGATAGGGAATATGCGGCGAAATACCGTTCTTGACGGTTAAAGGAGTAAATTCAGGTTAGCTGATCTCGCTCAACACCTCTTGCAGCTGATCAATGAGCTGGTCAATCTCCCCCTCGCTGACGGTAAGCGGTGGAATAAATCGTAAGACCCGCATACCGGCAAAGTTGATCAGCTGGCCACGCTCAAACAACCTAGCCACAATATCAGCTCCATGCTCTCTTCCCTTTTCAGTGAGAACCAGACCAAGAAGCATGCCACGACCTCGCACCCCGTTGGCAAGTGAAGGGTAACTTCCAGCAACGTCCTGTAACCTATCGATAAAGTACCTGCTTCTTTTAGCAACACCTTCAAAAAATCCATCGGCCAGCATGGTCTCCATTACCGCCACAGCAGCTGCAGCTGCTACAGGATTACCGCCAAAGGTCGAGGCATGGGTACCGACACCAAGAGATGCGGCAACAGCTTTCGTTGTCAGCATGGCGCCGATGGGCAGACCATTACCAAGGGCCTTGGCTGCGGTCAAGATATCCGGGACAACACCCAACTGCTGGTAGGCAAACAGGCTACCGGTCCTGCCCATCCCGGTCTGTACCTCATCAAAGATCAATAACAACCCCTTTTCATCACAGAGTGTCCGTATTGCCTGCAGATAGTCCGGGTCAAGGGGTCTGACCCCGGACTCTCCCTGCAAGGGCTCACAGAGGATGGCACAGGTTTCCGGGCCGATCAT